>JADYZO010000098.1 GCA_020853135.1 Gammaproteobacteria bacterium | reverse complement strand
GTGCCCTTGACCGCCAGACCCCGGATATCGTGTACTTCAGTTCCCTGCCGCTCGCGGCGGCAGCTTGAACCGCAGGGCTCCACTTATCCCGGCCGCGAAAGCTGTCCGGAAAAGCGGGACCACTTCTACTGGTCGATATTTGCAGTGTTGGGCATGCGCCAATGGTTCATCATCTTGACCATGAAAACACCGGCAAGTATCCGGGAGAAACCCCGTCGAAATTCAGCGGTGCCGTTTGTAGTCGAAGTATCTGGCGCAACCTGCGCGAAACGCAGGATAGCCTCACGGCAGCCAATGGACCACGATGGGCCACATGCCAGCAACGCAGTTCATCAGGGCCAGATTGACGCTGGACATGAAGCGACGGGTTACTGCCGCTGTCGAGCACGAAGGAGTGAGTGAATCAGTGTGGCTAAAACGACTGATCATTCAGGCGTTGCTGGTTGCTGATCATGGTGGTGCCGATGCGGCCTCGAAGCTGGATGCCGCGGAGCAGCGGGATTCGTCATGCCACAGCCCGGAGCGAAAGCGGCGGAGACCATGCGACCGCCGTGTGTATGTTCGCCTCCGTCCCGAAGACATGCTGCTCCTCGAAGTTCGTGCGGAGGCGCGCGGGATGCGTTCGGCGACCTACGTTTCTGTCCTGACGCGAAGTCACCTCAGGTGCGTGGCGCCTTTGCCGAAAGACGAGTTGTTGGCTCTCCGGCGCAGCATCGGTGAGTTGGCAGCCATCGGTCGAAACGTCAATCAAATAGCCAAGTACGCACATGGAGGCGGTCGGTTACCACCGTCTCTTCAGCACGAATGCCTGGCGATGCTCAAGGTCTGCGAGGCGATGCGAACCAACACCACGGCTCTGCTGGTGGCAAATCTCAGAAGCTGGGAGTGTCTTCGGAATGCTTGATAATCGGACAATAATACGGACATAATGTCCGCAATTCGTCCCAACGTATCGGAGCCACCCCCGTGGAAGACCCCATTCATCTGCTGACCTCCCTGCGTGGGCGCTACAACCAGCGGGAGTTGGCAGAGGCTTTAGGCGTCACCACCCGCACGTTGCGTCGCTGGGAGGTTCGGGAAACCGAGCCGCCGCCGTACTTGGCGGATGCCATCCGCCAGCGCCTGCTGCCGCTTACCGACCGAACGGATACTGGCGACCACGCTTTCAGGTTCATAGACCTGTTCGCCGGGATTGGTGGCATCCGCATGGCTTTCGAGGCACATGGCGGTCGGTGCGTGTTCACCAGCGAGTGGAATCCTTGGGCGCAGAAGACCTATCTCGCCAATTTTCCCGACTCTACCCATGCGCTGGCAGGCGACATCACCAAAGTCGATGAGCGCGACATTCCAGACCACGATGTGTTGCTGGCAGGTTTTCCCTGCCAGCCTTTCAGTATCGCCGGGGTGTCGAAGAAGAATGCGCTTGGACGTGCCCACGGGTTCGCCGACGAGACACAGGGAACGTTGTTCTTCGACGTGGCGCGGATCATCGCTGCGAAGCGTCCTGCTGCTTTCCTGCTGGAAAATGTGAAGAACCTGGTGAGTCACGACAAGGGCAATACATTTCGCGTCATCAAGAAGGCGCTGGAAAAGGACCTTGGTTATCACATTCACTACAAGGTCATTGATGGCGCGCATTTCGTTCCGCAGCACCGCGAGCGCATCCTGATCGTGGGATTCCGTGAGGAAGCCGATTTTGACTGGGCGGATATTGTGCTGCCCGGGGAAAGGCCCGTGCTGTCCTCAATCCTGCATCCCGAGGACGGCAGCGAGCGGACAGAGTGTCACTACACGATTGGTCCTCTGGCCAAGGTAGATGCTCGCTACACTCTCACTCCGAAACTTTGGGCATATCTGAAGGCTTATGCGGCAAAGCACAAGGCGGCAGGCAACGGATTCGGCTACGGATTGGTGGATGGTGACAGTGTGGCGCGCACGTTGTCGGCCAGGTACTACAAGGATGGATCGGAGATTCTGGTTTCACAGGGGGCGCGCAAGCGTCCTCGGCGGCTTACTCCGCGTGAATGCGCACGGCTCATGGGGTTCCCGGACGATTTCGTGATCCCGGTCAGTGATACGCAGGCCTACAAACAGTTCGGCAACAGCGTGGTCATGCCGGTCATGCAGGAGGTCGCGCGAGTGATGAAGCCCCGCATCCTGAAACTGATCGATCCGGAGCTGGCGAGGCAAAAATCCCTGTTGGCGGCGTAATGGCAGGAGACGCGCCGCCCCGCTGCTGCGATCCTGAGATGGCGGGCATGGTTCGCTGATGGATGTCGTGGATCGGGCGACGCGTAGCCGGATGATGTCCGGGATTCGCAGCAAGAACACGAAACCGGAGCGCGCCGTACGCAGTTTTCTTCACCGTTCCGGATTGCGTTTCAGGTTGCATGCACGATTGCCTGGCAAGCCGGATGTGGTGCTTCCCAAGTATCATGCCGTCGTGTTCGTGCATGGTTGTTTCTGGCATCAGCATGCTGGCTGCCGATACGCAACGACTCCCGCAAGCAACGTTGCTTTCTGGCAGACGAAGTTTTCTGCAAACAAGCAGCGGGACGCCGCGGCAAAGCGTCAGCTTCGGCGACTTGGTTGGCACGTTCTTGTCGTCTGGTCATGTCAAGTGAACCAGCGAAAGATGGATGCTCTGGTTGCGCGTATTCGGTCGAACAAGGGAAAGGGGGAGTGATGGCGAGGGTCGACGACCAGAATAAATGGTTGTCTGAAATCGACTTGGCGACCGTTTTCAGGTTGCTCAAGGACAATGGTGCCACTGAGCTTCTCTACAAGGTCTTGCCGCGCAACGCCAACAGCAAGAATCAGGTCTACCTCGCGCCCGATTTGTCGCAGTTGGGAAAGATTCCGTCCGGTGAAGTGACGCTACACGAATCCACGTCGCAGAAAGGCGGCGGCGTGGAGGCGGTCTTCCGATCTGCGCTGGACTTCTACTGGATCAGGAGCGACGGGCGAGCCTGTCACGCACCGGATGCCAAGCTGATCTTCTATCCGCAATATCCGGAGGTGCGTTTTTCCGGGTTCCTCCGGAGCTGCAGCGACGCTCCGTCTTCACTGTACGACAAGGGCAAGCGCGGCGAAGAATCCGGTCGAATACTTGTTCTCGGTGTTGGCAACGGGACCAAGGTCTTGGGAATTACCCTCCCACCCGAGTCACCTGCGGCACGCGAGGTCGGCGCGTACCATCCCCGTGACGAGTACGGGGTGTTCTTTATCCTGCCGATACCGGGCTTGGCGAAAGGCGACGGATTTCTGGAACTGATGCAGAAATTGTGTTCGATCCATCGCCGGGATTGGGTTCCTTCGCGCCGCCTCGACAAGAATGGTGTCTTGGTTTCCTGCAACGCTCCGAATTGCAATGGCAATACATTGGAATCTCTGCTCGGAATTCGCTCCAACGGGTATTCGCAGCCGGATTTCCGTGGGTGGGAGGTCAAGGCGCGGAACGTGCCGGACTCGTCCAAGCCGGGGGCCAGTGTCGTCACGTTGTTTACACCGGAGCCGACGGCTGGCGTCTACGTCCAGGACGGACTTCTGGCATTCATGCGTCGCTACGGTTACGCAGACACCAAGGGTCGTACTGATCGCCTGAATTTCGGAGGTGTGTATCGTGCCAATGGCACTGCGCACGCGAGGACAAACTTGCGCATGGTGGTAGACGGCTTCAAGACGGGCGAACGGAAGTACTCTCCAACTGGCGCCATCCGTATGCTGGATCGTGACGACAAGGAGGCGATGGTATGGTCTTTCGCAAAGCTGATCGACCATTGGAAGACGAAGCACGCCCATGCCGCTTTCATTCCCGCACAGCAGCGGTTGACTCCGGAGCGGCAATATCGATATGGGCGAAGCATCTTGCTCGGCGAGGGAGCCGAGTTCGGGCTGTTTCTCGCGGCCGTGGATGCTGGAAAGGTCTACTACGATCCGGGTGTCAAGGTTGAGAAAGTGTCGACCGGGAAGCCGGTGACGAAGCGGCGCAGCCAGTTCAGGGTCAACAGCAAGGATATTCCAATGCTGTACGCGTCAAGTCGTGTAGTTGACGCGTGTAAAGAGGCAGGTTGTTGACATACGATGACATCGGCATCGTCAGGGAGGAATCCGGTGCTTCGATTCGCATATTGAGGTGCCGCGCGCTTCGGAAGCTGTGCGGATCGAGGCACTACGTCAGGCGCTGATCGAAGGCGAGCCGCAGCCGTTCGATTTCGTGGCGTTCACACCTCGGAAACTCGCCTAGTTACGACACCGGTTGACGCTGCGGAAACGCGGACTTGTATCAGTGCGCCGGTAGCGGGCAGATGTGGGCTATCATCGCCACCGGCGGTGAGACGTCGGGAAACCTTCCGAGACCGCTTGAGAGGGTCGGTATTCCAAGCGCAGTGAGCAACGGTATTTTTTACGGTACCGAAATTCAAAGCCCGGAATATCCACTGGGAAATCAGGCGAGTCGGGGCTGGTTCGAATCCCACCCTCCCGCCAATCGACGGCGGGGGTCCTTGCAGGTCAAGCGGCATCTGTCGCGCTTGCCAGCCGCCCGGGTCTGAACGCATGATCGGGGCCATCATGACGAATCTGGTCCTCTCCCGGCGCCTGCGTCCGGTGCTGATCCTGGCAGCCATCACCCTGCCGTTCCTCGCTACGCCGGGCCTGGCGGTGCCACCGGGACCCGCGCTGGATGCCGGCGGGTTCCGCCAGGTGCTGGAGCAGCAGCGCGGGCAGGTCGTGCTGGTCAATTTCTGGGCCACCTGGTGCCAGGCCTGTCTCAAGGAAATTCCCGCCCTGCTCGATCTCGAGCGGCAGTACCACGACCGGGGTCTGCGGCTCGTGGCGGTGTCGCTGGATGAACCCGCGGACTACAGCGCCGTCCTGGTGCCCTTCCTCGGCAAGTGGTTTCCCACGCTGAGGACCTACCGCCGGGCCACGCCTGACATGGACGGCCTGGTGAGTGTGCTGGATCCGGCGTGGAACGAATTGCTGCCCACGAGCTACGTGCTCGACCGTTCGGGCGCGGTCAAGCTGCGCATCCAGGGTGGCAAGTCGGCGGAGGACTTCGCGGCAGCCATCCGGCCCTGGCTGGATCCGGCTCCGGCGACTGGCAGGCGCGCCACACCCTGACCTGGCGGCATCACCGGTGCCAGCCGGTGGCGCGGCGCTGTCGGGGCTTCAGCGGATCAGGGCTTCGCTGCGGAGCTGACCGGCAATGGCCTGCGTGACGTTGGCGATGATGTCGTCATTGCCACCCTCGTGAAATTTCGACCGGGTCGTGATCGCGTACACGAGACGATCGTCCTGGCGCAGGTCATACAGCGAACTTTCCAGGAGTACGGTGGACTTCGCGGTCAACTCGCCCGGGTCCTCGTATTCGCTGTACTTCAGGCTGAACAGTTCGATGAGGCCGGGCGTGCCGTGCAGGCTCGTCGGGCGCTCTGTCTTGACGCCAAACCGCGATTCCGACTCGCTGGCGGAAACCCTGCGGGACACGAGCCGGGTCACCAGCACGCCGTCGGCGCCGATGGCACGTGCCGTGGTGGTGATGCTTTCCGCCGTCGGCATGACCGCGGCGTCGGTGACCTCGACGGCCGCCGTCGCCCGGGTCCGCGGCGAGCGGATGAGATCGGCCAGGGCCACTTCGAAGCTGCGGCGCATGCGCGAATTGTCCGAGACGCCGACGACGAGGATGTGGTCGAAGGCAGCCACCGGGAGCTTGCCCTGCCATTCACCCTTGACGGTGGTGGCCGTGCTGCAGGCCGTGAGGAGCGCCAGCAGCAGTATCTGGCAGGATTTTTTCATGTGAGGTTCTGGCGGCCCGGAGACCGGCATTATTTCATCGCCGGTTTCGCGGTCGCAAGCATGCCAGCCCCGTGCCTGCAAGTCCTTGCCGAAAGGCGGGTGGGCGCCTACTCTTGGCACGGGTCCGCGTCGGTCTCCCCGCGGCGGCTAATCGTAAACCCCGTCAGGCCCGGAAGGGAGCAGCGGCAGCGGTGATGCCGGGCGCCGGGGTCCGGCTGGCGCGGACTCACTCATTTCCCGGCACGCAGCCCTGGACGCGGCAAGAACCCAACGGCAATGACCTACCTGGCGCTGGCGCGAAAGTGGCGTCCCCGGACTTTCGAGGACGTCGTCGGGCAGCCGCACATCGTGCGCGCGCTGGCCAATGCCCTGGCCACCGGGCGGGTGCACCACGCCTTCCTGTTTGCCGGAACCCGCGGGGTCGGCAAGACCACGGTGGCGCGCATCCTGGCGCGCTGTCTCAACTGCGAGCAGGGCGTCAGCGCCACGCCCTGTGGAACCTGCAAGGCCTGCATGGCGATCGAGGAGGGCCGCTTCGTCGACCTGATCGAGGTGGATGCGGCATCGCGCACCGGCATCGATGACATCCGCGAACTGCTCGATAACGTCCAGTACACGCCGGGTGCCGGCCGCTACAAGGTGTACCTCGTCGATGAGGTACACATGCTCAGCAAGCCCGCCTTCAATGCGCTGTTGAAGACGCTCGAGGAGCCCCCGCCCCACGTCAAGTTCCTGTTCGCGACCACTGACCCGCAGAAGCTGCCGGTGACGGTGCTGTCGCGCTGCCTGCAGTTCAACCTCAAGCGGCTGTCCGTCGCACAGATTGCCGGGCGCATGGAGCGGATCTGCGCAGCCGAGGGCCTGCCAGCCGACGGTGGCGCGCTCGTGCGCCTCGCGCGCGCGGCGGCTGGCAGCATGCGAGACGGGCTGAGCCTCCTCGACCAGGCATTGGCCTTCGGCAACGGGCGGCTGGCCGAGGCCGATGTGATCGAGATGCTCGGCAGCGTCGACCGTTCCCGCGTCCTCGCGCTGCTGCAGGCGCTGTGCGGGGGCGACGGCAGCACCCTGCTGGCCCGCATCCGCGAGGTCGACGAGCTGGTGCCGGATTACGGCGGCTTGCTCGACGACATTGCCGCCACCCTGCAGCAGATCGCGGTCATGCAGGTGGCCGGGATGGGTCCGGTGGACGAGGAGGAGACCGACACGGCCGCCCTGCAGGCACTCGCCGGCGGGATGGACCCGGAGGTCACGCAACTCCATTACCAGATCGCGATCCTCGGGCGGCGTGACCTGGGTCTTGCGCCCGAGCCGCGCCTGGGCTTTGAGATGACGCTGCTGCGCATGCTGGCGTTCCATCCCGCGCAGATGCCGGGTGCGATGCCGGCCACTGGCGCCCCGCGCCCGGCCGGCTCGGCCGGCCGGCCACGTCCGGCGGTGGCGGCAGTGGCGCCTGCAACAGCTGTGACCACGCCGGGGGTGGTGCTCGAGGATGCGGGGGACTGGCCGGCATTCGTGCAGTCACTTCCGCTCGAGGGCGCGGCGCGGCAGCTGGCCATGCACACCGGATTTCTCGGTCGCACGCCGTTCGAGCTGCGGCTGGGCATCGACCGTACCGGCTCCCATCTGCTCACCGACCAGCTCAAGGGCCGCCTTTCCACCGCCATCAGCGAGCGCCTGGGTGCGGCCGTGACGCTCAGGTTCGAGACCCGGGAAACGGCTGCTGATACTCCGGCTGCCCGCTCGGGGCTGGCGCAGGAGGAGGCGGTGCAACGTGCGCGCCGGGCCATCGAAGCGGATCCCAACGTCCGCGCGCTGGGCGATGAACTGGGTGCCGAACTGGTACCGGCCTCGATCCGCCCCGTGGGCCGGGGAGCGGGCAATGATCAGTAGCCGCTGGTGCGTGGACGCGTGCCAGCCTTGCGGAAGGAAGTGCCATGAAAGGTGATATCGGTCAGCTGCTCAAGCAGGCGCAACGCGTCCAGGCCGAGATGCAGAAGGCGCAGGCGGAGCTTGCCGGCATCGAGGTCGAGGGCGAGGCGGGCGGTGGCCTGGTGAAGCTCACCATGAGCTGCACCCAGCAGGTCCGGGCGATCCGCATCGATCCCGCACTGCTGGCGGGCGATCGGGAGATGCTGGAGGACGTCCTGGTGGCGGCCTTCAACGATGCCCTGCGCAAGGTGGAAAGCACGGTGCAGGAGCGCTATTCGGGCATGACGGCCGGGCTGGGACTGCCCGGCGGACTGCGCCTGCCATCCTGACCGGGCGGCTTGCCCCATGCAGTTCACCCCGCGGCTCCAGCACCTGTTGCAGGCCCTGCGCGCGCTGCCCGGCGTCGGCAACAAGACGGCGCAGCGGATGGCCTTTCACCTGCTGGAGCGGGACCGCGAGGGTGGGCGGGCCCTGGCCGAGGCGCTGGCGGCCGCGCTGCGGGACGTGGGGCGCTGTCCGCGCTGCCGCATGTTTGCCGAAGGGGGGTTGTGCCCCATCTGTGCGTCGGCGAGTCGTGATCCAGCCACCTTGTGCGTCGTCGAGTCGCCAGCCGATGTCATGGCCATCGAGGAGTCGGCCAGCTTCCGCGGCCTGTATTTCATCCTGCACGGGCGGCTCTCGCCACTCGACGGCATTGGCCCGGATGAACTCGGTGTCGGGCAGTTTGCCCGTGCACTGGAACAACCGGGCCTGCGCGAGGTCATCCTGGCCACCAGTGCCACGGTGGAAGGCGAGGCCACGGCGGCCTACCTGGCTTCCCTGGCGCGAGAGCAGGGCAGGCGTGCGACGCGGATCGCGCATGGCGTCCCCATCGGCGGCGAACTCGAGTACGTGGACAGCGGGACGCTGTCACGTGCCATCACCGGCCGCACCAGCGTGGGGCAGGAGGGGCCGGGCCAGGGAGGGCCGGTCTAGCGGCCGACCGGACGCTGCGCTGCCGTTGCGAGGGCGGCGAGCAGCCGGCAATAGCTGTCGTAGCGGCGGGCGGAGAGTTGGCCTCCGGCGAGGGCTGCCTTGACGGCGCAGCCGGGCTCGTGCAGGTGACGGCAATCGCCGAAGCGGCAGCCGGCGGCGAGCGCATACATCTCGCGAAAGCCCTGATCGAGACGCTGGCCGCCAGGCAACGCGGGCGTGAAGTCCCGGACGCCCGGGGTGTCGAGCAGGCGCGTGGTGGAGTCGGAGGCGTACATGAGCACGGCCGTGGTGGTGTGGGTGCCCATGGCGGTGCCAGTCGACAGCCCGCCAACCGTGGCACCGGCTCCCGGGAACAGCGCGTTGATGATCGATGACTTGCCCACGCCGGACTGGCCGACCAGCACGCTCGTCTGGCCGGCGAGCTGCCTGGCGAGTTCATCCAGGCCGCAGCCCTCCCGGGTCGAGGCCACCACCAGCGGATAGCCGAGGCCGGCCAGTTCAGCCACGCTGCTGGCGGGCTGGTCGCCGAGATCGCTCTTGTTCCAGGCGAGCAGGAAGCGGCAGCCGAGCAGCTCCGCCGTGCAGGCATGGCGGTCGAGCAGCAGCGGCTCGGGTGCCGGCAGCGGCGCGCACACGGCCACCAGCTGGGTGATGTTGGCGGCGATCACCTCGCCGCGCCTGGAGTCCTCCTGCAGCCGCGCCAGCGCATTGCTGCGCGGTTCGATGCGGGTGACCAGCGCCACCTCGGAACCCGGGCGCGCCTCGAAGCGCACACGATCGCCGCAGACCACCCGCAGGCCACGGCCCTTGGGGATGAATGGCCAGCGTGTGCCATCGGCCTCCAGCAGGCCGCGGCGCCCGTAGGCAGCCACCACCAGGCCGGTCCGGCCGGTCATGGCAGCGTGCCCGGCAGTTCACCGCGGGGCTGGCGCGGCTGTGTGCAGCCCTTTGCTAGAATCCGCACGGGACGAGGGCGGGATGGAAGCCGGAGCATGAACCAGATCGCGGGGAGGCTGGTGTGGATCGACCTCGAGATGACGGGGCTCGACTCACAGCAGGATTCCATCATCGAGATCGCGACGATCGTGACCGATACCGAGCTCGAGGTCGTTGCCGAGGGTCCGGTGCTCGCCATCCACCACGCCGACGAGGTGCTTGCGCGGATGGACGAGTGGAACACGCGCCAGCACGGCCGCTCCGGCCTGGTGGAGCGCGTGCGTGCCAGCCGGCTGGCCATGGCCGATGCGGAAGACCTCACGCTGGGGTTCCTCGCGCAGCACCTGCCGGCCAACACCTCGCCGATGTGTGGCAACAGCATCTGCCAGGACCGGCGCTTCCTGGCGCGGCAGATGCCGCGGCTGGAGGCCTTCTTCCATTACAGGAACCTCGACGTCAGCACGCTCAAGATCCTGGCCGGCCTGTGGGCGCCGGATGTGCTGGCCGGCGTGACCAAGGAGTCGACGCACCTGGCGCTGGCCGACATACGCGACTCGATCGCCGAGTTGCGCCACTACCGCGCGGGCCTGCTGCGTACCGGTGCCATCACCGGCTCATGACTGGCCTGCCGGCGGGGCGGCGAGGAACAGCCAGGTCTCGATCACGCTGTCCGGGTTGAGCGAGATGCTCTCGATGCCCTGGTCCACCAGCCAGCGAGCGAAGTCCGCATGGTCCGATGGGCCCTGGCCGCAGATGCCGATGTACTTGCCCTGCTTCCGGCAGGCCTGGATGGCCATGCTGAGCAGCGCCTTGACCGCATCGTCACGCTCGTCGAACAGCTGGGCGATGAGCCCGGAATCCCGGTCGAGGCCCAGCGTCAGCTGGGTCATGTCGTTGGAGCCGATGGACATGCCATCGAAGTGCTCCAGGTACTGTCCGGCCAGCAGCGCGTTGGTCGGCACTTCGCACATCATGATCACGCGCAGGCCGTTCTCGCCGCGGCGCAGGCCATTGGCGGCGAGCAGCCCGGTGACCGCCCGCGCCTCGGCGACGCTGCGGATGAAGGGCACCATCACCTCGACGTTGGTGAGGCCCATTTCCTCGCGTACGCGCTTCAGTGCACGGCACTCCAGCTCGAAGCAGGGACGGAAGGATTCGGCGACGTAGCGGGCTGCGCCACGGAAGCCCAGCATGGGGTTTTCCTCCCGCGGCTCGTACTGCTGGCCACCGATCAGGTGCGCATACTCGTTGCTCTTGAAGTCCGACAGCCGCACGATCACCGGGTTGGGGGCGAAGGCGGCGGCGATGCAGGCGATGCCCTCGGCGAGCCGGCCGACGAAGAACTCCACCGGATCGTCGTAGCCGGCCATCTGTCCGCGGATGGTCTCCTTCAGCTCCGGCCGCAGGCTGGCGAACTCCAGCAGCGCACGCGGGTGCACGCCGATCATCCGGTTGATGATGAACTCCAGGCGCGCAAGGCCGACGCCGTGGTTGGGGATTGCCGCGAAATCGAAGGCGCGGTCCGGGTTGCCCACGTTCATCATGAGCTTCACCGGCGGCTGGGGCAGGTTGTCGAGTTCGATCCTGCGCTCCTCGAAGTCGAGGACGCCCTCGTAGACGAAGCCCTCGTCGCCCTCCGCACAGGAGGCGGTGACCGGCATGCCGGTCCGGATGCGCCCGGTGGCATCGCCGCAGCCCACCACGGCAGGGATGCCTAGCTCGCGGGCGATGATTGCGGCATGACAGGTGCGCCCGCCGCGGTTGGTGACGATGGCTGCAGCCCGCTTCATGACGGGTTCCCAGTCCGGGTCGGTCATGTCCGCCACCAGCACGTCGCCCGGCCTGACCCGATGCATGTCGGCCACGTCATTGATGACCCGTGCCGGGCCCGCGCCGATGCGATAGCCGATGCTGCGGCCCCTGGCGAGGATGGTCGAGCGCTGGCGCAGCCGGTAGCGCTGTATGGTCTGCCCCCTGCGGCTCTGCACGGTTTCCGGGCGCGCCTGCAGCAGGAAGATCTCCCCGGTGACGCCGTCCTTGCCCCACTCGATGTCCATGGGCCGCCGGTAGTGCTCCTCCACGAGCAGCGCATAGCGCGCGAGCGTCTGCAGGTCGTCATCGCTGACGCAGAAGCGTGCCGAGTCCGCAGGCGCCACTGGCACGGTCACCACGCGTTCCCCGCTGCCGGGTTCGGCGTACACCATCTTCAGCGTCTTCGAGCCGAGCTTCCGGCGGATGATGGCGCGGCGGCCGGCGCGCAGGGCGGGCTTGTACACGTAGAATTCGTCCGGGTTCACCGCACCCTGCACGACGGTCTCGCCGAGCCCCCAGGCGGCGGTGATGAAAACGACGTCGGGAAAGCCGGATTCGGTGTCCAGCGTGAACATCACGCCGCTGGTGCCCGTGTCGCTGCGCACCATGTGCTGGACGCCCGCGGACAGCGCAACGGCCTCGTGCGCGAAACCCTGGTGGACGCGGTAGGCGATGGCACGGTCGTTGTAGAGCGATGCGTACACCGCGTGGATGGCCCTGGTCACGCCGTCCAGGCCGCGGACGTTGAGGAAGGTCTCCTGCTGGCCGGCAAACGAGGCGTTGGGCAGGTCCTCGGCGGTGGCGGAGGAGCGTACCGCCACCGAGCGCGAACCATCACCGCAGCCGTCCATGGCCTGCCAGGCTGCGGTGACTTCCGCCAGCAGACGCGGTGGGAGCGGCGTGGCGGTGATCCACTCGCGGATCTGGCGGCCCGCCTCCGCGAGGCGGGTGACGTCATCGACATCCAGCCCGTCGAGCTGCCGGGCGATGCGCTGGCCGAGGCCATCCTGGTGGAGGAAATCCCGGTAGGCCTGCGCCGTCGTGGCAAAGCCGCCCGGCACGCGCGCGCCAAGCCGGGACAGGTTGCAGATCATCTCGCCGAGCGAGGCATTCTTGCCGCCGACCACGTTGATGTCGGCCATCCCCAGCCGGTCCAGGGGAATCACGTAAGGTTCCAAGCCGGTCTCCCTTGTGTTGCAGTGGCAGACGTGGACAATCCCTGCCGATGAGCCAGAAATCCGATCCGGGCAAGGCCGGCAGGCGCACTGTGTTTTTTGTCTCGGACCAGACCGGCGTGACCGCGGAGACCCTGGGTCGCAGCCTGCTGACGCAGTTCGAGGCGCATGATTTCGACCAGGTGACTCTGCCATTTATCGATTCGGTTGACAAGGCAGACGAGGTCGTGCGCCGTATCAACGCCGTGGCTGCGGAGGAGGGCAGGCGGCCGATCGTCTTCAGCACCCTCGTGCAGGACGAGTTGCGGGGGCGCTTCGCCGGGGTGTCCGGGCTGTTCCTCGATTTCTTCGACGCCTTCCTGTCACCGCTGGAGCAGGAACTGCAGACCCGCTCCTCGCACACCGCCGGCCGGGCGCATGGCATGAACGATTCGGGTGCGTACGACCAGCGCATCGCGGCGACGGACTTTGCCCTGCGCAATGACGATGGATCGCGCACCGCCGACTACGGGGAAGCCGATGTCATCCTCATCGGCGTATCACGCAGCGGCAAGACACCCACCTGCCTGTACCTGGCGCTGGCCTATGGTGTCCTGGCCGCCAACTACCCGCTGTCGGAGGATGAACTGGAATCCGGCATGCTGCCGAAGATCCTCGAGCCGCACCGCGCGAAGCTGTATGGGCTGACCATCTCGGCCGAACGCCTCCAGCAGATCCGCCGCGAGCGCCGGCCCGCGGGGCGCTACTCGAGCGCCGAGCAGGTCCGCTTCGAGTTGCGCGGCGCCGAGGCGCTGTTCCGGCGCTACCAGATACCCTGCGTGGACACGACGTCGGTTTCCATCGAGGAAATTGCCAGCAGGATTCTCACGGGCACCGGGATCGAGCGGCGCACCCGGCCGTAGACGCCGCCCCGCGCGCAGCCTCAGACGATCATCGTCGGCTGGCGCAGTCCCGTGTGGGTTTCGATGGCGGCCACCGACGCGGCCAGGCGCCCCAGCGGGGCCAGCACCTCGCCCGGGTTGCAGAACAGCCCGGCAGGGTCACGCTGGTACTGCTCGAGGTAGGTGCGCAGGGTCGCCCCGCTGGTGCCGGTGCCCGACAGGCGGTAGACGATGCGGGCCCCATCATCCATCAGGATCCGCACGCCCTGGCGGGGGGACTCGCTGCCGTCGACAGGATCGTGGTAATGGAAGTCGTCGGCGAGTTCGACGCGCCCGCCGCCCAGTGCCGTCCCGCCGAGTGCAACGACGCGGCTGCGCAGTGCCTCCATGAGCCGGGCGGCGCTGGCTGCATCGGGGATCTCGTAGTCGTGGCGCTGGTAGTAGTGCCGGCCGTATCGGCGCCAGTGCGCCGTGACGATGCCCGGGACGGTGTCGCCACGCGCTGCCAGCAGGTTGATCCAGAACAGCACCGCCCAGAGTCCATCCTTCTCGCGTGCGTGGTACGAGCCGGTGCCGAAGCTCTCCTCGCCACACAGTCCGATCCGGCCGGCTTCGAGCAGGTTGCAGAAGAAGCGCCAGCCGGTGGGTGTCTCGAAACAGGGAATGCCGAGGCCGGCAGCCACCCGATCCAGTGCGCGGCTGGTCGGCATCGAGCGGGCGACGCCAGGCAGTCCCTGACGGTACCCGGGGACCAGGCTGGCCCCGTCGAGCATGATGGCCACGCTGTCCCCTGGCGAGACCGGGCAGGCGGGTCCCAGGATCATGTTGCGATCACCATCACCATCGGAGGCCGCCGCCAGCGCGGGGGCGTCCGGCCCGGCGCAGAGTTCGACGAGGTGGCGGCCTTCGACCGGGTTGGGATCCGGGTGCAGCCCGCCGAAGTCGGGCAGGGGATCGGTGTGGAGCAGGTCCGCCGGACTGGCGCCCAGCATGCCGCCGAGGATGCGCTGCGCGTAAGGCCCGGTGATGCCGTGGAAGGCGTCGAACACGATGCGGTTGCCGGCGCGCACCCACCCGGCCATCCTGTCGAAGTCGAACAACCGCTCCATCAGTTGCTGGTAGTCCGCGACCGGGTCGACCACCTCGATGACGAGTGGACCGTGCTGCTGCACGCCGCAGCGGGAGAGGTCGATGGCCGGCAACTCCGCAATGCGGTAGCCCTGCAGTGACTGCGAGGCGCGCAATATGGCCTCGGTGACCGATTCCGGCGCCTGGCCGCCGTTGGGCATGTTGAATTTGATGCCGAAGTCGCCGTCCGGCCCGCCGGGGTTGTGGCTTGCGGTGAGCAGGAATCCGCCATGCGCCTTGCGCATGCGGATGAGATTCGATGCTGCCGGTGTGGAGAGCAGCCCGTGCTGGCCGACGACCAGGTGGCGCACGCCGGCGGCCGCGGTCAGGCGCATGAGGACCTGCAGGGCTTCCCGGTTGAAGTAGCGCCCGTCGCCGCCGAGGACGAGCATGGCGCCCGGTGGCAGTTGCAGCGTGTCGAGCACGGCCTGGATGAAGGTCTCCAGGTAGTGTGGCTGCTGGAACACGCGGACCTTCTTGCGCAGTCCGGCCGTGCCCATGCGCTGGTCAGCGAAGGGTGGACAGCGGACGATGCGCAGCTGCAATTCGTTCATGTCAATACGCATGCCTGGCGGCAAATGCCCCGGTTGTGACGCCCGTCCTTCCCGCGAGGGGGTGGAAAGGGCTGTGCTATATTCGAATCATGCTCGTCGACAGCGACATCGTACCTCAGTGCGTGGTCCGCCCGGGATCCCTGGGTGGCCTGATCTCGCTGTACGAGAGCAATTACCTCAAGCTCGGTGCGCTGCTGGGCGATCCTGCCACACAGCCGGGACCGGCCGTGTCGAGAACGGTGCGTGACAACGACCTGCACCTGGCCGTGGAAGAGGACTCGCGCTACACGAGGCTGCTGCGCCTGACCTACCTCTTCGACGAGCCTGGCGGGTCCGTGGCGGAGCCCGACGTGGCGATCCGCCTGTACCTGGACGCCCGGGTCGCGGCGGTGGCGGGCTGGGCCGGGTTCCAGCGCCACCCGCGCCTCCTCGCACTGGGCCGCGAGCATCCGGGCGAGATCGACCGGCGCTGGGCCTGCAACATGGCGCTCGCCAAGTGGCTGGATTTCCTGCTGGACAACGGCCATTCCTACGCCCCGAGGTAGCCCGCGAGGGGCCCGGGGAGTGTCGACTGCTTCAACGTCTGCCGGCCGGCCGGCTGCTAGAGTGCAGCGGCATTCCCATGGCCACGATTGCCCCACCGTTGTTGCAGCGCAGGCAGGAGCCTGACGACCAGCAGCTGCTCAAGCTGTTCTGGAATCGTGCCGGGCTCAAGAAGGAGCTGGCGAAGCTGCGCAGGGAAAATGACCGGCTCATCGACCAGCTGCGCCAGCAGGAAAACGCCAGCCTGCGCACCCAGCAGCGCCTGGAGCAGCTGGAGAACCTGCTGGCCGATCCGCTCGAGGCAGCCAACGCCGTGGTCTATTACCAGTTGCGGGGCGTGTGGCAGCAGTCGCGCCGGCGCATGGTGCGCTTCGCCCGCGAGCTGTCCGAGCGCCAGCAGGATCGCGAGGAGCAGGTCCTGCACCAGCAGTTCGAGCAGGGCCGGGGTGCGGCGCTGGCTGCGATCGACAGCCGGATTGCCGAAACCGAAAGGCGCCTGCGCCTGGTCCGCACGGATCTCGATGCGGTCGAGCTCCGCCTCGGGCAGCTGCGCGGGTTCTGGAATACCTTCCGGCGGCGTGCCCTTGGGGATCAGCGGGCGGCCATCCAGGCGGCGCTGGACGGCCTGGAGCAGCAGGTGGCGCGCATCCAGGAAGAGCGCAGCTTGCAGGCGGCCGAATCCGGCGCGCCGTTTCCCGGGCTGAGCATCGAGGCCAGGCGCAACATCAATCTGGCGGTGATCGCGCTGGCACAGCAGTTGCTGATCCATTTCAGCGAAGGGGACGTCGCCAGCCTGGCGCGGGAGGCCGCCGCCCGCAGTCTCGCGGACAGCAGCTACGGTGATGCTGAACGATGCCAGACGCTGGCGCGCAACATCGAAGCCGTGGCGAGCCGGGTGGATGCACCCGACCGGATGGGGACGCTGATCCAGCGCCGGGCCGAGCTGCTCAGACAGTCGGCCCGGTACCGGCGCGAGTCCGACACGATCCCGGTGGCCGGCTCGTTCGCCACGGTGCCGGTCGTGCTCCCGGAACCGGGTCAGCCCCAGCGCATGGATGCGCGCGTGCTGGAGGTCAACGTCCTGGTCGAGGAATACTGGGACATCTACGGCGTCCTGCTCGGCTGAACCGCCAGTCCACGGGGCCTGTGGTGTGGCTCAGCGCGTTCCGGCGTTGCGGGCCAGCGCCCGGTCGGCCTGGTCGAGTGCCACGTAGTCACCCAGGATCTGTGTCGTCTGCTTGAGCAGGACATCGGGAATGTCCTCCGGGCGGATGTCATCCAGCGAGGCCACGGCCGGCTGGTTCTCGGCCTTGCGCCTGGAGTTCTCCCGGGCCAGCTGTTCCGCGCGCTGGCGCTCGCGCTCCTGCAGCCGCTTCTTCAGGTTGAGGGAAACGGTCTGCTGTGCGCGCATCTCGGCGCGTGCCTCGATGCCCGACAGGAGGTAGCGCACATCGGGGTCGGACTGCATGCGCTCTACCTCGTGCTGGGTCAGGTAGGCAACGGCCGCATTGAGTGGCCCCGCAGCACGAAAGCGCGTGGCGCTGATCTGGTCCCAGGGCAGGGCCCCGTCCCGGCTGTTCTCGCCGATTTCATCCGGGTCGACGCCCGATGGCAGGGCGATGTCGGGCACCACCCCGCGGTTCTGGGTGCTGCCGCCGGTCACGCGGTAGAACTTGCCGATGGTGAGCGTCAGCTGCCCGAGTCCGGGCTCGGCCGGGCGCCGGGCGTACTGGTCCAGCGGGTAAAGGTTCTGCACGGTGCCCTTGCCGAAGGTCTGCTGCCCGATGATGATGCCCCTGCGATAGTCCTGGATGGCGGCGCTGAAGATCTCCGAGGCCGATGCGCTGAAGCGGTCCACCAGCACCACCAGCGGACCGGCATAGGCGACCGAGGCCACGGGATCGGGGAGCACCTCGACCCGCCCATTGGCGTCGCGGAGTTGCACGATGGGGCCACCATCGACGAACAGGCCGGTCAGGCTCGCTGCCTCGGTCAGCAGTCCGCCACCGTTGCCGCGCAGGTCGATCACCAGTCCTTCGATGCCCTGTCGCTGGAGGTCCTCCAGCAGGCGACGCACGTCGCGCGTGGTGCTGCGGTAGTCTTCGTCGCCGCGGCTGCGGGCATCGAAATCCTGGTAGAAGCTCGGTACGGTGATGACGCCGATCTTGATGGCCCGGCCATCGCGCCGGATGGTGCGCGTCTCGCTCTTGGCGGCCTGCTCCTCCAGCTTGATCTTGTCGCGGACGAGGCTGAGCACCTGCTCCTGGCCGCCCGGGGGCGCATTGGCCGGCAGCACCTGCAGGCGCACGGTCGTGCCCTGGGGTCCGCGAATGAGTTGCACGACGTCGTCGAGTTGCCAGCCGACGACATCCACCATGTCGCCGCTGGCACCCTGGCCGACGCCGGTGATGCGGTCGTTGGCCTTCAACCGGCCATCGATGGCAGCCGGGCCGCCGGGGATGACGTTGAGGATCTTGACGACGTCGTCATCCAGTTGCAGTGATGCACCAATGCCCTGGTAGGAAAGGCTCATCTGGATGCGCTGTTCCTCGGACTGGCGCGGCGACAGATAGCTGGAGTGCGGATCGAGCGTGCGCGCAAAGGCGTTCATGAAGGTTTCGAACACCTCGTCGCTGTCCAGTCCATTGATGCGCTTGAGTACCCGCTCGTAGCGCTTGCGCAGGATGCCGGCGGCCTCAGGCCAGGTCTTGTCCGCCATCAGCAGGCTGATGGCATCGTTTTTCACGCGGCGGCGCCAGTTGTCCTGCATTTCCTGCGGCGTGGCGATCCAGGGGGCTTTCTCCCGGTCGAACTGGAAATCCTCGTCCACGGTGAAGTCCGGTGACCTGTCCAGCAGGGAGATGGCGTAACCGAGGTGCTGCTGGGCGCGCAGGCGATAGAGCCGGAAGATGTCGAAGACGGGTTCGATGTCGCCGGAGGCCAGGACATCGTCGAGGCTGTGGCGGTAACGCGAGAAGTAGACGATGTCGGATTCGAGGAAGTACTGGCGGTTGCCGTCCAGTGCCTGGAGATAGTTGTTCAGGATCTGCTCGGAGGCGCGGTCATCGATGGGCTGGTGCGTGTAATGAAAGCGCTCGACGAAGCGCGTCGTCATGCGCGTGACCTGGCGTTGCCGGTCGGTCGCCTGCAGGATGCCCGGGGCATCCGCCACCGGGCTGGGGTGGGCCGGGGGAGTGGCCGCCGGCACCGCGCCACAGGCGATCCCCTGCACGAGCAGTACGGTGGTACTGAGGGCGGTGGCAGCGGATCGGCGCCACTCCTGCCAGAAACTGGTGCCTGCGGTATTGGGCATGTTGCGGTTCAATCCGGCCATTGTCATGTAACTGGCTAATATTCAAGTCGGTTTGATAATTATAAGGAAATCGGGGTGGATCATTCGTGCAGCCAGCGGCGCAGTCCCCATGCACGCAGTTTCCAGAGGATGGCGATCAGCACCGGACCGGCCAGCAGGGCGAGAGCCAGCGGGGATCCGCCGGCAGCGTCGTGGTAGAGGGCTTCGATGAAGGTGGCGAGTCCGCGTGTTCCGGCATAGGGTCCGATGATGCGGGTGCCGGCCCAGTAGGCGGCCACCGGCAGCAGGAGACCGCCGGTCGCCACGAGGGCCAGCCAGGCCAGGGTGCGGGTGGGTTTCATGGTCGCAGCGTTCCGCCTGTGGCCCGCGAGCGGGTCCGGGCGGCTATTCTCGCATCACTTCCGGGCGCCGGAGGCCGAAACCTCAGGCAGGGTGCCGGCTGCGGCGCCTGGCCTGGCGTCGCTGCCTCATGGCGGCAATGCCGACGGCAGTCCGCAGCAGTCCCACGCCACCCAGGGCCAGGTAGGGCAGGTACCAGTCGTCCTCCGGCAGGTACAGGCCGCCCAGCAGCGCGGCACTGCCCGTGCCGAGGTAGATCCATGGCACCGCAGCGTAGGCGCCGGCTGGCAACCACAGCGACTGGAGCAGGAACGCCCCCAGGGTCCCGGCGAGGGCATGCAGCCTGCGGCGCTTGCCATAAGTAACCCGACCGGCGGTTCGCACGTGACGATCTTGCATCAGGTGGCGGGCGGTTGTCCGTGCGCAGGCTCACAGCGCCGTGCGCGGGAACCCGCTCCCGCGGGTTCAGCTGCCGCCACCCGGGTCCCGGATGAACCGGCTGATCTGCCCTGCCATGTCCTTGCATGCCGCGGACTGCGTGCGGGCGATCAGTGGCAGCGGGATGATCAACGCCGGGATCATCGACGTGCCGTGCACATCCGCGCTCACCGAGCCGGCATCGCTTCGCCGCTGCAGATCCCAGACCGCGGCGTCGTACGAGGCGTCGTCCTCCCACCAGGTGAAGCCGAGGCAGCCGCCACCGCCCGGGCCGATCGCACAGCTCAGGCTGCCACCGCCACCGGTCTTCTCGGTCCTGCCGTCGATCCAGACGATGTAGCGGACACCGTGCGCCTCGATCCGCTTGGCCACGCCGGGCCGGGCCAGGAGTTCCGGCAGCGCCTCGGCTGACTGCGGCGCGATGCGCGGTTCGAACCACGGAAACAGCGCGTCGATGAAGTCCTGCTGTGGGGTCACGCGCACCCGTTGGGCACCGGACTGCACCTCCTCATTGATGCAGGAGACGAGGTCTTCTTCCACCGCCTTGCCCTTGTGGTAGCTCCGGGCCAGGATCACGATGGACTCGCCGGCAGCGATGCCCGTTGCGGTGTTTTTCGATTCATCGAGACGGGAGGTCATGCATCCGGCCAGCAGCAGACCGGCGCCGCCGGCGACCAGCGCCGCACGCCAGGCCTTGGCAGGGCGTGCCCGATCACTGCGCATCGCGTGCCGTCTCATCGAGGAGGACTCTGCGGACCTGGAACTGGTTGGCGAACTCCACGGCGATGGTGGCGGCGGCATCCCGCAGCGCCAGCACCGTGGCACGTTCCACGGCTTGTTCATCGCTCATGCCGCCCGTGCCGGCCTGCCCATAGCCGGTGACTGGCCAGCTGAACAGGCGTGCGCCGTCCGTGGCCAGCACGTCGATGTCGAAGCGCAGCCACACCGCAAACTGCTCGGTGGCTGACAGCGCTGGTGGAGACAGCTCGTAGGCAGCCAGCGCAGGCTGGATGATGGCATCTGGCGCCGGCACCAGGGTTCTGGCGTCGTCGAGGCTTCCGATCCGGATGACTTCGCTGAACAGCGCGGTGAAGACGGCGTCGAACATGCGTACGTTCGCTGTACCCACGCTGACGCTCCAGCCCTGCTGCGCAGCGCCCTTTTCGCGGTGGACATACGCTGTCAGCGACGGCGGGTAGTGGACCGCTACCCGCAGCGGCAGTCGTGCCACCAGCGGTGGGGGGAATGCCTGCCTGACTTCAACCGTGCCGCCGCAGGCGCCGAGCAGGGTGGCGCACACTGCCGCGGGTGCGGCGTGCAGCCACCGCTGCAGCTGCCGGCCGGGCCGTTGCGGCAACCTGGATGTAACGCGGGCTTCCTGGGGCACGTGGCGTTGCGCCGGCCTCCCATGCGCCCGGATGGCGCACCGGCTGCAGGCAATGTACGGCGCAGGCGCAGGGCGGGCAAGGCCCCCACGGCGCCAATTGCCGGAGTGCGCCTGCACCGCTAACCTTGCAGCGGAGGACATGCATGATGGGCAACATCGACGAATTCTGGAGCCGGTGCCGTGCCAGCCTCGGGCGGGATGATCCGGGCGGGCCCTTCCGCGTGAGGCGCATCGGCAACACGCCGCAACTCAGCAACAGCCTGCTCGGTCTGATCACCGCGGGGGAGAAGACCGGGCTGTTTTCCAATCCGGACGAGTTGCAGCCGCGCCCGGCGGCTGGCGACATCTTCATCTTCACGGACTGCGCAGGGCAGCCGCGTTGCGCCGTGCGGCTGACCGAGAGCCGGGTGCTGCGGTTTGCCGATGTCGGACCCGCGGAGACGGCCTGCGAGAGCCCGGCAGCGCGGGATCCGGCCGCCTGGCGTGACATCCACGGGCGGTATTGGCGAGGCATCTGCGAGGCCGGGGGTGGCACGTTCAGCGAGGAGATGCCGCTGCTGTTCCAGCGCTTCCGGCTGCTTTATGCGGAGCCGGCTCCGGTCAGCTGAGCCGCCGCCGGGTGCAGTGGCGGCCTGGCGGGTGCGGGTCCTGTGGCCAGGTGCCGGCTAGAAGGGGTCCTTGAGCTCGGCAATGCCGAGCGGGTCGGCGTGGATGATGATCTCGCAACCGGGATATTCCTGCCGGATGCGCTCCTCGACGGCATCGAGTATCTCGTGGCTGTGCCACAGGGAGATCCCCGGCGGCAGTTCCAGGTGAAACTGCAGGATGTAGTGTGCCCCGCCATGCCGTGTGCGCATGTCATGGAGTCCCAGCACCTCCGGATGCGCCAGGGCAAGCTCACGCACCCGTTCGCGGTCGGTGTCGGGGATTTCGCGGTCCAGCAGGATGTCGAGCGACTGGGAAACCATCTGCACGGAGCTGAGCAGCACGTAGCCCCCGACCACGAGTCCCACGACGGGGTCGAGCAGCAGCCAGTCGGTGCGCGCGGAAACGTACAGGGCCGTGCCCACGCCGATGTTGACCAGCAGGTCGGTCGAGTAGTGCAGGGCGTCGGCACCGATGGCGACTGACCCGGTGCGCCGGCTGACGTACCGCTGGTAGGACACCAGGACGATGGTGGCCAGCGTCGCACCCACCATGACCAGGACCCCCATCTCCGCCTGCTCCACCGGTTGTGGTGCGATGAAGCGCTGGACGGCTTCCGCGCAGACGAACAGCCCGGATCCGGCGATGATCAATGCCTGGATCAGCGCCGCCAGACCCTCGGACTTGCCGTGGCCGAAGCGGTGTTCCGCATCAGGCGGGGACATGGAGTAGCGGACCGCCCAGAAGGTCAGCCCGGAGGCCAGGGTGTCGAGGAGGGAATCGGCCAGGGAGGACAGCATGGAGACCGAGTCGGTGGCGTACCAGGCCCAGGTCTTGGCGATGACCAGGCTGAGCGCGACGCTCATCGAGGCATAGGTGACCGAGCGCAGCAGGCGTGCGCGCTGGGCGGGATCGATGGGCGGGGCAGGCGCCGTCATTGCGCCAGCGCCCGCGGGGCGCAGGTGGCGTGGAGGAGGGCGGGACCGGACATGGCAGCTGACACCGTGGCTTCCTGAGGGCCGCGCAGTTTCGCAGTGGACCCGGCGCCCCTGCGATACCCCACACGGCAGTCAGCGCAAATGCTAGCCGTACGGCGGCACATTGGCCATGGAGTGCCGCCAGGGGTCGCCGCCAGGTGGCCCCGGCTCCCGGCCTGTGGAAAAATGCAGCCGTGGCGGAAGTCCTGGACTGGGAGGCGACGATGAGCGGAATCTGGGTGCTGGTGGCTGACAGCAGCGAGGCTCGCATTTTTTCTTCCCCGGGGCTGCAGGGGCCGCTCGAACTGGTCGAGACCCTGCGCCATGCGCCGTCGCGGGCGCATCCGCGCGACCTCGGGTCCGACGTGCCCGGGCGGGTTCATGACCGGATGGGCCAGGCCCGGCACAGCCTGGATCCCGCACAGCAGATCAAGGCCGAGGAGCGCCACAGGTTTGCCCGGGAACTGGCGGAAGTCCTCGCGGCCGGGCAGCGCACCCGGCGCTTCGAGTCCCTGGTGATCATGGCGCCGCCGGCGTTCCTCGGCGTCCTGCGCGAATGTCTCGGCAAGCCGGTCGCTGCGGCGGTGATCAGGGAACTGCCGAAGGATCTCGTGGGCCACGATGCCGGCGATATCGTGGCGCACCTCGCCTGATCAGGCTGCTGGGCGCACGCGCGGAGCGCGGGCTTTGGCTCAGTGCAGGTGGCTGTGGTCGAATGGCACCCAGGGCCCGGCGAGCGTCAATGCAGCGCTGGCGAGGAGCAGCGTGCCGGCGAGCCGCCGGGCACCGGGCCGTGCGCCGAGGCTGGCCAGCCGCTGGGCACCAAAGGATGCAGCGAGCAGGGCAGGGAGGGTGCCCAGGCCGAACACGGCCATCGTGAGGGCGCCGGCACCCGCATTGAACTGCGCTGCTGCCATCAGCAGCACGGTGTAGACGAAGCCGCAGGGCATCCAGCCCCACACCATCCCGAAGGCCACTGCGCGCGGCAGGCTGGCCACCGGCAGCAGCCGGCGGGCGAGCGGCGACAGCCGTTGCCACAGGCGATGGCCCAGGCCAGGGCCCGGGTCGCGCACGAGGCCGAAGGCGACCAGCGCCGCGAACAGGAAGGCGAGCGCACCCAGGGCGCGCAGTGTGCGGCGGACTGCCTCGATGTCGAGCAGGGCGATCAGCCCGCCCAGCACCCCGCCGACCAGCAGGCCCGCCAGCGCATAGGAGGCCACGCGGCCCAGCTGGTAGCCGGCCAGCAGGAGGGGGCGCGGACGTCCCTGCGCATCCCGGGCGGTGGCGAGGCCGAGGGCCGCGGAGATGCCGCCGCACATGACCAGGCAGTGTCCGCTCGCGGCCAGGCCAAGCAGCAGGGCTGCACCGAGTGTGAGTGGCCCGGTCACGGTGGCGGCTCTTCGGGGGGCTGCTCGTCCGGCAGATCCTCCAGCGGCAGCAGGCGCGGGGTGTCCATATCCTCGAACTGGTCGTGGTCGACTGCCCAGAAGAAGGCGATGCCCGCGCCGATCAGCAGCAGGATGGACAGGGGAATCATGGCCAGCAGGATATTCATGCGCCTGCACCCGCCACGGCTGCCACGGGCGATCCAGCGGGGGAATGTTCCTGGCGGCCGATGCGCAGGGCATTGAGCACCACCACCAGCGAGCTCAGCGACATGCCGATGGCCGCCAGCCAGGGCGGCACGAAGCCCAGCGCGCCGAAGGGCACCGCCGTCAGGTTGTAGAGCAGCGACCAGCGCTGGTTCTGGCGCAGGATGGCCAGCGCCTGGCGGGCCAGCTGGCGGGCCCCGGCCAGCGCATCGAGGCGGTTGCCGACGAGCACGATGTCGCTGGAGGCCTGGGCCAGTTGTGCGCCGGAGGCCAGCGCAACCGCGACATCGGCGCCGGCGAGGACCGGCGCGTCGTTGATGCCGTCGCCCACCGCGATGACGCGTGCGCCGGCCTCGCGCAGGGCGGTGAGCCGGGAGAGCTTGTCGGCGGGGCGCTGGCGTGCGCTCCAGTGCGCGATGCCCAGCGTTGCGGCAATGGCGGCAACCCTGCCGGGTGCATCACCGCTCGCGATCTCCACCGCCAGGCCATCGGCCGTCAGCGCATCGAGTGCATCCCGGGTGCCGGGGCGCAGGCGCTCGGACAGCTGGAAGCTGGCCAGCAGCCTTCCATCGCCGGCGAGCACGGTCGCCTCCTCGAGCCCGGCCGGGATCCGGGTCCCGTCGAGGGCAAAGTCGGCGCGGCCCAGACGCAGGCGCCGCCCTGCCACGCGGCCTTCCACGCCCGCGCCGGCCAGCACCTGCAGGCCATCCACCGCGGGCAGCGCGACGTCGGGCAGGGTGAGGGCAATTGCCCGCGCAGCCGGGTGGCTGCTGCCGCGTGCGAGGGCCACGGCCAGGCGCAGCGCGGCTTCGCGATCCAGCCCGTCATGCGCCTCGATGCGCTCGAGCCTGAGCTCGGGACTGGTCAGCGTGCCGGTCTTGTCGAATACCGCATGCGTGGCGGTCGCCAGCTGCTCGATGGCATCCGCACGCGTGACCAGCACGCCCCGCTGTGCCAGCACGCCCAAGGCGCGCGTCAGCGCGGCCGGCACGGCCAGTGCAAACGCGCAGGGGCAGGACACCACCAGTACCGCGAGCGTGGCGGTGAAGGCGCGCGAGGGGTCGATGAGGCTCCACCCGATGGCTGTCAGCGCCGCCAGTGCCAGCACGCGGGCAACGAAGCCGGCCGCGGCGCGCTCCCCGGCCTGCGCGAGGCGTGGGCGCTCGGTCTGGGCACGCGTCACCAGGGCGACGATGCCGGCCAGTGCCGTGTCGGCACCGACCCGCTCGATGAGCAGGCGTGCAGGGCCCTGCACGAGGAGGGTGCCGGCGACCAGCGTATCGCCCCGCTGCCGGGTGACCGGCAGGGATTCGCCGGTGAGCAGGGTTTCATCGACGCTGCAGCGCTCGCTCTCCAGCCGGCCGTCCGCCGGCAGGATGCCGCCTTCGGCGACATGGACGCGGTCACCGGGCACGAGTTCCACTGCCCCGACGCGCTCGAGCGTGCCGTCCGCGCGCACGCGGTCGGCGCAGGCCGGGGCCAGGCGTGCCAGGGCATCGGACAGGTTCGCGGCGCGGTGGCGTGCGCGCATCTCCAGGTGGCGGCCGAGCAGCAGGAAGAACACGAACATGCTCACCGAGTCGAAGTAGACCTCTGCACCGCCGCGCAGGGTCTCCACCATGCTGGCGGCGTAGATCAGCGCAATGGCGATGGCCACCGGTACGTCCATGCCCAGGCGGCGCGCAGCCAGTGAGCGGCGCGCCCCGGCGAAGAACGGCCGTGCCGCGTAGAACACCACGGGGGTGGCCACCAGCAGGCCCACCCAGCGGAAGAGGTCGCGGGTGGCGCCGTCCATGCCGTCGAAGGCACCGAGGTAGAGCGCGGTGGCATACATCATGGCCTGCATCATGCCGAAGCCGGCCACCAGCAGGCCCTTGAGCGCGGCCCGCGATTCGTGCCGGCGGGCGTCATCGAGTGCCCTGGCATCGAGCGGCAGCGGCCGGTAGCCGAGACGTTCCAGCGCGAGCAGCAGCTGCGGCAGGGTGGCCCGCCCGGCGTCGAAGACCACGCGCGCACGCTGTGCGGTGGCGTTGACCTGCACGCTGGCCACACCCGGCAGTGTGCCGAGGCCGCGCTCGATCAGCCAGACGCAGGCGCTGCAGCGCAGGCCCTCGACCAGCAGGCAGACCTCGCTGCGCCCGTCGGCCAGGATGCGCACCGCATGCCGCGCGAGCTCCGGCCGCGCCCAGACCTGCGCCGTGCTGTGCTCCACCGGCCGCTCGGCCGGCGTGTCGCGCAGGCGGTAGTAATCCGCGAGGCCCAGGCCCTCGATCCATTGCGCGGCGGCGCGACAGCCGTGGCAGCAGACCGGGCGTGGCGATCCGGCGACCTGTGCGACCGGCGGATCCGCCGGCAGGGCTGCGCCACAGTGCCAGCAAGCCGTGGCAGGCGTGTTCATCGCGCCGGTCCTGGCGGTGGTGCCGCCGCCCCGCCGAGCGGCATCCTGAACACATGGCCCTCGACGGGCAGCGGCTCGTCGGCGTACCGCTCGCCGAGGACGATGAGCAGCAGGCAGCCGGCCAGCGATGCCGTCAGGATCAGCGCACCAAGCCAGATGATGGGCTGGCGATACCAGCGCTCGGCATGCGGCCTGGCGTCCATGGTCAGTGGGTGGCGGCTTCCTTGCTGTTGGCCTGCGCGTACACCCAGGCGGCGATCACGCGCGCGTTGTCCTCGCCGAGGCGCTCGCGCCAGGCGGGCATCTGGCCGCTGCGCCCGTCGCGGACGTCCTTCTCGACGGTGGCGAGGTCGCCACCGTACAGCCAGATGTGGTCGGTCAGGTTGGGTGCGCCGAGCGCCTGGTTGCCCTTGCCATCCACGCCGTGGCAGGCGATGCAGATGGTGGCGAACTTGGGCTGGCCGGCCGCCGCCTTGGCGGCATCGTGCGGGGCGCCGGACAGGCTGAGGACGTAGTTGGCGAGGTCCTCCACGCCCGCATCGCCGAAGGCGGCGCCGAAGGGCGGCATCGTGCCGTGACGGCCGTCGAGGATGCTCGCCATGATCGTCTCGCCGGTCCCGCCATAGAGCCAGTCGCCGTCGACGAGGTTCGGGGCGCCGAGCAACGGGTTGCCGTGGCCTTCGCGCCCGTGGCAGGCGGCGCAGTTGTCGATGAACAGCCGGTGGCCCATGCGGGTTGCTGCCGGGTCAGCGGCGAGCTGTTCGACGGTGGACTGGCGGAAGCGCGCCAGCAGCGGATCGAGCTTGCCGAGGTTCGCCTGGCTGGTCTGCGCGAGTTCCCCGCGGGATGTCCAGCCGAGCACGCCCTTGTTCGAGCCGTAGCCCGGGTAGAGTGCGAGGTAGATCGCGCTGACGACGAACATCGCCGCGGACATGACGACCCACCACAGCGGCAACCGGCGCACGCTTTCGCGCAGCGCGCCGTGTGCCCAGCTGTGGCCGGTGGTGCCGTCAGGCAGCGTCGGGATTTCCACGCGCTGGCCCCAGACAAACAGGAAGAAGCAGATGCCGAGGTTGAACGTCGCCAGGCCGATGATCCAGGCCGACCAGAATGCACTCATGGGAGAGTCTCCTCATCTTGCATCGGCAGCCGTGCCAGCGCGTCGTACTTGGCCTTGTGCCGGCTGTTCCATACCCACACCCAGGTGCCGATGAAGCTGATGAGCATCAGCACGATGAGGATGCCGATCAGGTTGCCCCAGGCCACGCTCATGGCTGGTCCCCGTTGCCACCCGCGGCTGCCGTGTAACTGGCCGGCAGGTGCGTTCCCATGCCCTGCAGGTAGGCGACCAGCGCATCGAGCGCGGTCTTGCCCTGCAGCGCCTCGGGTGCCGCGGCGATGTCGGCATCGCTGTAGCCGTCCCCGAGCGTGCGCAGTGTGCGCATGCGCGCCATGATGTCACTGGCGTCGATGGGTTCGTGTTCGAGCCAGGGATAGGCGGGCATGTTCGACTGCGGCACCACCTTGCGCGGGTCGAGCAGGTGCAGGCGCTGCCATTCGTCGGAGTACTTCCCGCCGACGCGGGCGAGGTCCGGGCCGGTGCGCTTGGAGCCCCAGAGCTGCGGGCGGTCGTAGACCGATTCCTCGGCCACCGAGTAGTGGCCGTAGCGCTCGGTCTCGGCACGCAGCGCGCGGATCATCTGCGTGTGGCAGAGGTAGCAGCCCTCACGCACATAGATGTCCTTGCCGGCCAGGCGCAACGGATCGTAGGGCTTGATATCGGCAGGAGCCCTGACCGTGCTTGCGTGCACGAACAGCGGAGTGATCTCGGCCAGCCCGCCCAGTGATGCCATGATGGCGATGCCGAAGCCGAGTATCGCCGCACGTTTCTCGATTGCCTCGAAATACCTGTAACCACGGGCCATTGTGTAATCCTCAGCCAGCTGCCGCGGCGGCGACAGGGGAATCATGGGCCGGTTCGGGGACCGGGACTGGCCTGACGGGGGAGCGGCGGGCATCGGCGGCGGTGTGCCACAGGTTCCAGGCCATGCACAGCATGCCGGTCACCATGAAGACGCCGCCCAGGGCCCGCACGACGTACAGCGGCCTGATGGTCATCAGGCTGTCGATGAAGGGGTAGACCAGCGAGCCGTCCGGATTGGTGGCCCGCCACATCAGGCCCTCGGTCACGCCCGCGGCCCACATCGAGAGCACGTAAAGCAGCACGCCGGTCGTGTGCAGCCAGAAGTGCGCCTCCATGGCGCCGTGCGAATGCATGGCCTCTCGGCCGAGCACGCGCGGTGCCATGGCGTACAGCGAGCCGATGGTGATCATCGCCACCCAGCCGATGGAGCCCGAGTGCACGTGGGCGATCGTCCAGTCGGTGTCGTGCGACAGCGCGTTGACGGTCTTGATGGCCATCATCGAGCCCTCGAAGGTGGAGGCGGCGTAGAAGACCAGCGCCAGCACCATGAACTTGGCGGCGGGGTCATTCTTCACCCGCTGCCAGGAGCCGTTGAAGGTAAAGAGGCCGTTGGCGGCCGAGCCCCAGCTCGGCATCAGCAGCACCAGCGAGAACACCATGCCCACGCCCTGCACCCAGTCGGGCAGGGCGGAATACATCAGGTGGTGCGAGCCTGCCCACATGTACACCGAGATCAGCGCCCAGAAGTTGACGATGGAGAAGCGGTAGCTCCACAGCGGCTGCTGCGCCTGGCGAGGCACGAAGTAATACATCATCCCGAGGAAGCCGGCGGTGAGGAAGAACGCCACCGCGTTGTGGCCGTACCACCACTGCACCATGGCGTCGACCACGCCCGAATAGATCGGGTAGGACTTGGTCAGCGACACCGGCACCACGAGGTTGTTGACGACGTGCAGCAGGCCGACCGCGATGATGAAGGCGCCGTAGTACCAGGCCGCCACGTAGATGTGCTGGATGCGCCGGCGGGCCAGCGTGCCGAAGAACACCACGCCAATCGCGACCCAGACCACCGTGATCAGCAGGTCGATGGGCCACTCGGCCTCGGCGTATTCCTTGCTCTGGGTGTAGCCGAGCGGAACCGTGATCATCGTCAGGACGCAGGCCAGCTGCCAGCCCCAGAAGGTCAGGTTCGCGAGCCGCGGGAAGGCGAGCCGCGTGTGGCCGGTGCGCTGGATCACGTAATAGCAGGTGCCGATCAGTGCCGAGCCGCCGAAGGCGAAGATCACGCCGAAGGTGTGGTCGGGGCGCAGCCGGCTGAAGGTCAGCCAGGGGATGTCGAAGTTGAGGGCCGGCCAGGCCAGCTGGGCGCCCGCATAGGTGCCGATCGTCATGCCGACGATGCCCCAGATGGACGCCGCCATCAGGAACAGGCGGATGACATGGTCATCATAGGTTTCGTTGGTTTGCATGGTGCTCCCGCAAGGCAAGCCTGCGGCGGTGAAGTGGCGCCGCGGTTTGCCTAAGCCTTCGTGTTCACATGGGTTACAAGCCGGGAAGCCGGGCAATCCTCACCCTGGTGTTCCGGCTCCAGAGCGGCGGCATGGCCGGATTGCCCGCGTTCGCGGGCGCAAATTGTAGACCCATTCCAGTCGGTCGAACAGCCGGGCTGCAGCAGCGGTACCGCAATCCCTGTGCCGGGGAGGCGCGTGGACCACTGCGGTTGCATGCAGGCCGTCCCTGCCTTGTCCGGGCAGGTGCGGGCGGCCGATAATCGTGCCCACATAACCCGGACGTCCGCCGCCCCTGGTGGACGCGGAACTGGAGAGCCGCATCATGAAGTGGGATCCGCCGGTGGAGGAATTCACCACGCCCAACCCCGTCACGGCGACGGAGAATCTGTCCGTTGACGAGCTTCGGGCGCTGATGCTGGAAACCGGCGTGCGCCACCTGCCGGTCGTACGTGCCGGCAAGGTGGTGGGGCTGGTGAGCGACCGGGACGTGCGCGTTGCGCAGGGGCTCAGTGAGGAGCACAAGTTCCAGGTGTGTGCGGCGGACATCATGGCCACCGATCCGGTGGCGGTGTCGTCAGCGACGCCGCTTGACCAGGTGGCGTATACGATGTCCGACCGCAAGATCGGCAGTGTGATGGTCAACGAGGCCAACGGCGAATTTCTCGGCATCTTCACCGTGACCGATGCCCTGAATGCGCTGATCGAGATCAGCCGCGCGCACCGCCAGGGCGGCTGAGGCGGGCGGCGGACGGCAGGCGCGAGCTTCTGCCGGGGACTGCCCGGCGTGTCACTGCAGGCGCCCGCGGATGAATACGCTGGCCAGCGTCAGCGTGGCCAGGGCGATGACCGCCAGCGGCCACAGGTTGGCGAGGATGTCACCGGCGGGCATCGCCTTGAGGAAGCTGCCTTCGACGATGACCAGGAAGTGGGTCAGCGGGATGGCCTGGGCCAGCCACTGCAGGACGACGGGCATGTTTTCCACCGGCGTCGCAATGCCCGACATCAGCACGGCCGGCACACCGATGGCAAACGCCCCCAGGATGGCCTGCTGCTGGGTCATGCTGACTGCGGAAATCATCAGGCCGATGCCGACCACCGACAGGATGAACAGCACCAGGCTGGCGAGCAGCAGCACGAATGAGCCCGTGAAGGGGATGGCGAACAGGAAGATGCCGGCGCTGATCATGAACAGGCCCAGCAGGGTGCCGATCGCCAGTGCCGGCAGCGATTTGGAGATGATGATTTCCGCTGTCGAGGTGGGCGACACCAGCAATTGATCGAAGGTGCCGAGCTCGCGTTCGCGCGCGATCGACAGCGAGGTGATCAGGAGCGCGCTGAACAGTGCCAGGATGCCGGTGAGGCCGGGCACGATGAACCAGCGGTAGACCAGGTTCGGATTGAACCAGTGGCGCACCACCACCGGGGTGGGTGCCTGCGCATCGGGCACAACCCCGGCGCCGACATCGGCGGCGATGGTGGAAAGATAGGCCACGGTGATCTGGCCCGAGTTGCTGCGCCGGCCATCGACCAGCACCTGCGCGCGGCCGCTGTCACCGGCGGCAATGGTGCGCGAGAAGTCCACGGGAATGGCGAGTGCCGCGATCACCGCGCCGCGGTCGATCAGCTCGCGCAAGTGCCGCTGGCTGTCCACATGGTGCACACGGGCGATGAAGCGGGCGCTGGCGAGGCGCTGCAGCAGCTCGTGCGACCATCGGCCCGCGTCCTGGTTGTACACCGCGATGTCGATGTTGCGTACCTCGAGCGTCGCGGCAAAGGAGAACACCAGAAGCTGCAGGATGGGCGGCACGAACACCACCATGCGGCTGCGCGGGTCGCGCAGGATGCTGAGCACTTCCTTGATGAACTGCGCACGCAGACGGGTGAACGAAAACCTGGAAGCCCGCACCGCCCTACTCCAGGTTCTTGCGCGTGGCGCGCCTGGCGAGCATGAAGAACAGCGCCCCGATCAGCGCCATGGCCGCCAGGTCGGGCAGGAATACCGCCCAGACATCACCGGCCAGAAACACCGTCTTCAGCGAGTCGACGAAGTAACGTGCAGGGATCACCCTGGTGATGGCCCGGATCGGCGCGGGCATGGCGTCGATCTCGTACAGGAATCCAGACAGCATGAATGCCGGCATGAACCCCGTGAACAGCGCAATCTGCGCCGCCAGAAACTGGTTGCGTGCCAGTGAGGAAATCAGCAGGCCCTGGCCCAGTGCCGGCACCATGAACACGCCCGAGAGGAGCAGCAGTGCCGCGAGCGAGCCGCGCAACGGCACGTCGAACACAAAAATGGCCAGCGCCGCCGCGCCCAGCGTGGCGAGCATGCCCAGCACGAAATACGGCAGCAGCTTGCCGGCCAGGATCTCGGCCACCGAGGCGGGCGTGGACAAGATCGCCTCCATGGTGCCGCGCTCCCACTCACGCGCCACCACCAGCGCCGTCAGCATGGTGCCGATGATGGTCATCACGATGGCAATCGCCCCGGGGATCAGCGCGCGCCGGCTCTCCAGTTCGGCGTTGAACCAGTAGCGCGGCTCCAGCACCACCGGCTGGGGCGCGGCAGCCGCATCGAGTCCGGCCCGCCAGGCCTGCACCACGCCGCGCGCATAGTTTTCGACGTAGTTGGCGGTGTTCGGGTAGGAGCCGTCGGTCACGATCTGCACCAGCGGCTCGCTGCCCTGCTGTGCCAGGCGCCGCTCGAAGTCCTGCGGGATCACCACGTAGCCGCGCAGTTCCCCGGACACCAGCCTGTCGGCCACCTCCCGGCGGTCATGGGCGAAGCTGGCATCCAGGAAGCGGGTGCCGGAGAAGGCTGCCGCCAGCTCCTGTGCCGGCTCACCGGGCGACTCCAGCACCACGCCGATGCGTACATCCTTCGCATCCAGCGAGACCGCATGGGCAAACAGCAGGAGCAGCACCACGGGCAGCACGAAGGCGATCAGCAGCGTCGAGGGGTCGCGCCAGGCCTGCAGGCTTTCCTTGCGGACCAGCGCGAGCAGGTGCCGCAGGTCGAAGCGGCGCAGGCCGGCTGCCGGTCCCGGCGGGGTGGTCCCGGGATCGGTTGCATTCATGCCGCCACCTCCGGCTCGCGCCCGGACGACTCGACCAGGTGGATGAAGGCATCCTCCATGGTGGGCTCCGCATGTCCGGCCTCGGCGGTGATGCGCTTGAGCGCATCAGGCGTGTCCAGTGCTATCAGCCGCGCACGCGAGAGCATGGCCACCCGGTCGCAGTACTCGGCCTCGTCCATGAAATGGGTGGTGACCATGATGGTGACACCCTTGCGTGCCAGGCCGTTGATGTGGGTCCAGAATTCCCGGCGGGTGATCGGGTCGACCCCCGAGGTCGGCTCGTCGAGGAACAGCACCGGCGGCCGATGCATCAGCGCACAGGCCAGTGCCAGGCGCTGCTTGTGCCCCAACGGCAGGGAGTCCGGTGTGGCGGACAGCCACCCGCCGAGATCGAAGGTGTCGATCATCTCGGCGATGCGTTGGCGCCGCGTGTCCCCCTCCAGCCCGTACACCCCGGCCGAGAACTCGAGGTTCTGGCGCACCGACAGCAGGCCATAGAGCGAGAACTTCTGCGCCATGTAGCCCAGGCGCGCCTTGGCGGCACCGCTGGCCCGGCGCAGGTCGTGCCCGACCACCTGCGCCTCACCGGACGTGGGCCTGAGCAGGCCGCAGAGCATCTTGAAGGTGGTCGACTTGCCGGCGCCGTTGGGGCCGAGCAGGCCGAAGATCTCGCCCCTGTGCACCTCGAAGCTCACGTTGTCGGTGGCGGTGAAATCGCCAAAGCGCCTGGTCAGCTGGTGGCATGACACGGCGATGTCCGAGTCCAGCTCGACCGGCGCAAAGCGTTCGGCCAGGGCCGAGCTGCCGCCCGGCCCGCCGCCCAGCAGGTCGATGAAGGCATCCTCGAAGCGGGCGGGCACGGCGGCCAGTCGCACCTGCGCCTGCCCGGCCAGTTCCCGCAGCTGCGCGCTGTCGGCCCCCTTGCGCAGCACCAGGCGTACGCCCGCGCCCTGGATGACGCCATCGCTCACGCTCGGCAGCTCGAGTGCGCGGGTGAGGAGGGCACGACGCCGGGCACCGGCGTTCTCCAGACGGAAGCTGCGCTCCCCGAGCTGCGCGGTCAATTCTCCCGGTGGACCGTCGAAGAGCAGCTGCCCCTGGTTCAGCAGCAGCACGCTCTGGCAGCGCTCGGCCTCATCGAGATAGGCGGTGGACCAGACCACGGCCATGCCCTCGTCGGTGAGAGCCTGCACCATGCGCCACAGGTCCTGGCGGCTGACCGGGTCGACACCCACGCCGGGCTCGTCGAGCAGCAGCACGCGGGGCCGTGCCATGAGCGCGCAGGCGAGGCCGAGCTTCTGCTTCATGCCGCCGGAAAGCCTGCCGGCCAACCGCGTGGTGAAGGGCGCGAGCCGCGTGAAGTCGAGCAGTTCGGCAAAGAGGCCGGCGTTGCGCTCGGCATCCAGGCCGCGCAGCTGCGCATACAGGCGCATGTTTTCCATCACCGACAGGTCTTCGTACAGGCCAAAGCGCTGTGGCATGTAGCCGCTGACCACATGGATGGCGTCGTTGTCACGCACCACGTCGTAGCCCGCCAGCGCGACGCGCCCGGCATCGGGCACCAGCAGGCCGGTGAGGATGCGCATCAGCGTCGTCTTGCCGGCGCCGTCCGGCCCGACCAGGCCGGTCAGCCGCCCGTAGTGGACGCGTGCGCTGAGCGAGCGCAGGGCGCGCAGGGAGCCGAAGTGCTTGTCGAGGCCCTCGATGACGACCGCGGCGCCTTCGCCAGCGCCGGTGGCGGCGACGGCGGAGGCGGGCTGCACCTCAGCGCCCCCCGGGTTGGGTGCCGGCCGGTGCGTCCACCTCGATCGTCACCGGCATGCCCTGGCGCAGGGCGGTGTCGCTGTCGGCTTCATCGATGACGATGCGCAGGCGGTAGACCAGGTCCGTGCGCAGGTCGGTGGTTTCCACCGTTTTCGGGGTGAACTCTGCGCGCGGCGAGATGAAACCGACCTGCCCGCGGTAGACCTTGTCGGAGGAATCGCTCCTGACGCGCACTGCGGTGCCGGGCACGATGCGTCCCAGGTCCGGTTCACCCACGTAGGCGCGCACGTAAACCGGCCTGTCGAGGCTCAGGCTGTAGACCGTGCTCTGGCTGCCCAGCATGCTGCCGGGCTCACGCACGCGCGCCATCACGGTGCCATTGCCGGGCGCCAGCAATTCGGTGTCGGCAAGCGCGGTGGCTGCCTGTGCCCGTGCCGCCAGTGCCGCGGCCAGGCGTGCCTCTGCCGCAGCGATGTCTTCCTTGCGAAAGCCTTCAGCCGCCTGCGAGAGTACCGCCCGCGCGGCCTCGAGCCCGGCGGCGGCGCGCTCCCATGCCGTGCGGGCCGTATCGACGCTGCGCTGGCTGCTGGCGCCCGAGGCGAGCAGGCGGCTGTGGCGCTGGTACTCGCGCTCGGTGTCTACGGCGAGGGCCTGTGCCTGCCTGAGTGCCTCGCGTGCCTGGGTGATTTCCTGTGGACGCAGGCCGCGGCGCAGCTTGGCGAGCTCGGCCCCGGCCACCTGCGCCGAGGCATCGGCGGCGGCCAGCGCATCCTGGTACGGCTGGGCGTCGAGCCGGGCCATGCGGGCACCAGCGGCAACCGCATCGCCTTCATCGAAGGACATCTCGACCAGGCGCCCGGGCTGGCGAAAGGCGAGTTGCACCTCGCGGATATCGACGTTGCCGTACAGGCGCAGCGCGCCGTTGTGCCGCTCCATACGCTGCACCCACAGGAAGGCGGCGATGCCCAGGGCCAGCACCGCCAGCAGGATGAGGGCGGGCTTCCCGGCGCGTGAGGTGGCGTTCGTGCTCATTGCGCCGCCCCGATGCCGCGGCGAAAGATGGCAAACACTCCTGCGGCCTCATCGCGCATGCCTGCCACCTGGCCGGTGAGCAGCGACTGCATCACCAGCCCCTGGATGCTGCCGATGAACAGCACGGTTGCCGCATGCACATCCAGCTGCGCATCCAGTTCGCCCGCCGCCTTGCCGGCTTCAAGCAGCCGGCGCAGGCGTTCGCCGTAGTGCTGCAGCGTGGTCTGCACCATGCGCTTGGGCAGCGTGGCTCCCGGCCGCTGCAGTTCCCCGAAGAGCATCCGTGGCACGCCCGGGTGTTCGGCCACGAAATCGATGTGCGTCATGAACACCGCTTCCAGCGCGGCCAGCGGCGAGGCCGCCGCCGCGGCTGCGCCGTCCACCCGGGAGAGCAGCCGCTCGCTCACCCAGGCCATCACCGCCCCCAGGATCGCCTCCTTGGTGGGGAAGTGGCGGAACAGCGCGCCCTGGGTCAGCCCCATGCGCTGCGCGATGGCGGCTGTGGTGATGTCGCTGGGGTTTTGCTCCGCCGCCAGATGCACCACGGCTTCCACTGTGGCCGTGCGGCGCTCCTCGGCGGGGAGGTGTCGGGGTGGGTCAGCCATGGTTCTAGAGCGCAGTAAGTAATTAGTTACTTACTTTAAGCCAGATCGGATGCGAAGTGCAAGGGTGGGAGGCCCAACCTGCCAGATGAGCAACAGTCATGGTTCAGCGCACCCAGCGACCGGCATCCTTGAGGAGCAGTAGCCATTGCTCACGCACTGGCGAGGCGATAAAGCCAGACCGGGTGTGGAACCGTGCCACTTCTTCATCGATGGGGTGGGTCAGCATGGCCCGGATGCTGACCTGCCCGGCAATCAGCATCGTGCACCGGATATTGTCCCATCCCTTTGCGGATGCGCTCAGCCGCTTCGACGGTGCCGATCTGGCCGACGGTCAAGCTGAAATTGCCCGCAACCCGGCCATCGTCTGCCACCACGAAGATCTTGGCCGAGCCGCTGCCTTGGGTTTGCCGGGTGTGTCGCAGCAACCAGTCGTTCAGGGCAGGCTTCCCGAAGGGATGCGAGCCAGTCGATCGCACAGCCAGCCAAAGCTCACGCGCTCCTGCTCCAGTCGCAGTCTGGGCTGGTGGCGATCGAATCTGAGGTCGTCATACACAGCCGCCTCCTCGGCCGTCAGGTGCGACAAGTCGTGGCGTGCAGGCTCGGGTTCCTCGCCCCAGTGCAGACGGTGGGCAAGCAAAGTCTCCCGGTCCATGAGGAAGGACGCGGCGCTCGGGAAGCAACCACGCAATTGGTCGAGGATGGCGAATCCGTGGGTATCGATGTCACCCCAGTAGAGCAGCTGGTATCGATGCAGCCACGCGGCGCGTGCCAGCGCCTCCCAGCCGTAGCCGGCGCCGAAGACGACAATGGATCCCGCGACGGCCGGGAAGGCGAGGAAGTTGGTCTCGTTCTCGGTGATGAAGACTCGTTTGACGGGCAAGGCCAGCGCCCCGAAGCTGGTGGCATCCAGCGTGAGGTCAGCCAGCACACCGGGCAAGGCTTGGCAGCCCGGCAGACTGGGCAGCTCCGGGTCGAGCAGTCGAAACCGGATCCGCACAGGCTTGTCCCGGAAGCCGAATCGGCGAGCGAACTGCGTGACGCCGGTCGCTTGCGTCTCGATGACCTCGGGTGGCAGAGCCACGTCCAGCAACTCGGCCAAGACGCCTCGGTGGGCTTCGATGAACTTGCTGTCCACCCCGGGTGCGTCCACCTGGCGCAGATACACATCCGGGCGAGGATGTGCCTGCAGCCAAGCAACGACTGCCAGAAGGCGTTCCCAGCGGTCGGCCAGGTCCAGTGCTTGGATCGGCCGCCGGGACAGCCATGCCAGCAGCGCTGGCTGCATGCCTGCTGTCTGCTGCCATAACGCCTCGAAGCGTTGCGCCTGACGACACTTGCCGAGGAAGGCCAAGGCCTCCTGCAGGGTGCCAAGCCAGACCGCTGCAGGAAGACGCTGCGTCCCTTGCACGCGGTGGTTCCACTCACGCCATTCGATCCGAACCTGCGGGGTCTCGGCGACGGTGCGCACCCAGTCACGCACCGCCTCAAACCGATCGGACAGGTCCGCAGCGCCGGGCGTCCTCAAGCTCAGGCGCAGGGGCCACGCCATAGTGTCCGTGACCGTCGCACGCAGCAGCTCGCCCCGGTCCCACAGGCGTTGGACCTGGGCACGGAGGTCTGCAGGCGTGGTCCAGCTCATGGTGGCGCGTCGCCTTCCGCCGCGCCTGCGGCGGCAATCCCTTCGGCCGGACGCGGTGCCGTCCCTGCTGCTTTGTGTACCCGGTACTCCTCGATCGACAAGCAGAGCAGCCGTGAGTCGCGACCGCCCTCGTTGTGCACGAAGCCGACGCTGGCCACGAAGGGCTCGATGATGTGGATCTTCTGCAGCGGCGTGACGATCAGCAACTGCAGGTGGAGCTGCTGGAACAGGCGCAGCCCATACTGCGCCGACTCGTCCGAACCGCGTCCGAAAGCCTCGTCGATCACGACGAAGCGGAACGACCGCGAGCGCACGGCGCCCCACTCCAGCCCAAACTGGTAGGCCAGGCTCGCGGCCAACACAGTGTAGGCCAGCTTCTCCTTCTGACCGCCCGACTTGCCGCCCGAGTCCGAGTAGTGCTCGTGCTCGGCCCCATCGGTACGCCAGCGTTCGCTGGCCGAGAACAGGAACCAGTTGCGTACGTCGGTGACCTTGGCGGTCCAGCGCTGGTCGGCGTCCGACAGCCCTTCACGGCCCCGGAAGTGGTCGATGATGGCTTTGACCTGCAGGAACTTGGCTTCCGAATACTGTTCATCCGTCGAGCCCGTCATCGCGCCCTCGGTGCACGCACGCAGATCCTGCTGAAAGTCCCGGATCTCCGCATCCGGGCTGGGCAGCGCCACCAGCTTGATGTAGCGACCGGGGTTGTAGTCGATGGCCTGGAGCGACTGGTTGATGACGTCGACACGCTCCTTGATCGTCTCCCGCTCGCGAGCGAGTTGGGCGTTGAAGTTGGCGATCTCGTTGATGGTGTTGACGGTCAGCAGTTCCTTGAAGCGTGCCTCGAATCGCGGCAGGTCATCACTCTTCAATCCGGCGAGCATCCGCTCGTACTCGGGTAGCGCCGCCAGGCTCACGTCAATCTCGACGGTCTCGGCCTTGAACTCCTCCTTGAAGCCGCGCATCGCATTGACGATGCGCTCGGTCAGACGAGCCAGACGCTTGTCCTCAGCGTCGATGCGCTGCTGCAGCCATTGGCGCAGCTCCTGCTCGCGGTTGTCGCAGGACTCGACCGACAGCTGATGCTCGCCCAGTGCCTGATCTCGCCAGCCTTCCAGGCGCTCCATCTGGGCCTCGACTAGCGGCATGGATTCACAGACAGCGCTGGCCTGATCCCGAAGCTCCTGAGCCGCCGTTCGCTTGGCTCTGGCCTCCCCACGCTTGCCCAACGCCTCACCGCGCCTGCTTTCAGTCTCACCCAGCCGGTCATGCACCGCTTTCAACTGGCGCCCCAGCTCTTGCAGAGTGTTCGAGGCCGCTTCGAGCTGCGCGCGCTCCTCGGCGAGCGCCGCCGTCTCGCGTGCCGGGCTCATCCAGTCGATGTCCGCGAAGCGCGTGAATTCCTCCAGCCGGGCGAGCGTCTCCAGGTGGCCTTCCAGTTCCTTGCGCGCCTGCTGAACCTCGCCGATGCGCTGCCCCAGCGTGGCCAGCTTTCCCTCAAGCCGCTCCCGCTGGTCCCGCAAGGCGCGTAGCTTGTCGGCATTGCTCCAGCCGAGCACGTAGCGGCTGCGGTCGTCGATGCGGCTGCGATCATCCTTCTCGTGGCGGCCAGATGGGTCCTTGATCTGACCAGCGCGCGTGATGGCGCGAGCCTCGCGACGGAACTGCTCACCCGTGTCGCAGCAGGCAACATCGAAGCGCTGGCGAAGTTCATCCTCCAGCCACTCGTAATGCGGCGAATCCGGCTTGATGACGAGCTTGCGGACCAGCGACTGCGGGTGCAGGCGGGCGTCGCCAGCGCCATGAGCAGCCTTCTTCTGCCGCACATGGAAGTACACCAGTCGCGCACCCAGGTGCTGCCGGTCCACCCATTCTGCAACGGCCTTGTAGTGCGCATCGGGGACCAGCAGCGCGAGACCGAAGCCGCGCAGCAGCCGTTCAGCGGCGCCTTCCCAATCGCGTTCATCGTCACGCACTTGGATGAGTTCGCCCGCGAAGGGCAGTTCGTCCTCTCCAATCGACAGCGCCGCACACAGCGCATCGCGGATGCGGACCTGGGCGGCATCGATATTGCTCTTGCGCCGCTGGAGACTGTCGATCTCCTCCGACAAGGCTGCGTGCTCTTCACGGCCCTTGCGGAACGCGAAGTCTTCCTCACGCTCGCGGTTGACCAGGTCGGCGATGCGCTCGCGCAAGCCTTCAGCGCGGGTGGCGATGGTCTGCTGCTGAGCGAGGAAAGTCGCTTCATCAGCCGGCGGCGCCTCGCCGATGCGACCGAGCAAGGCCGAGTGGCGGTTAGCCTTCTGCTGGCGCTGAGACTTCTCTTGCCCCAAGCGCCGGATGTCCGCGGCCAGTTCCTCCAGGCGGTTGCCGCCGTTGTCACGCAGATCACGCTCCAACTTCGCGATCTCGGCACGTTCGGCGTCACGCTGCAGGTCCAGGCGCTCAATCTGGGTATCGAGCCGGGCGGCATCCTCCTCCAGCAGGGTAAGGCGGCGGTCCAGCAACTCGCCCTTGAGCCGGGCGAAGTACGGCCGCAGCGCGTCGCGCCCGTCGCGCCAATCCTGGATATCCGCAGCCAGCGCTACGTGTCGGTGGCCATCCTCGACCAGCGGCGCCAGCAACTCGACCTGGCGCTTGGCCTTGAGCACCGCCTGATGCGCGCGGTCCAGGTCGTCGAAGTGGCGGATCAGCGCCTCGATGCGTTGGCCCGAGTCGAATGGCTCCAGCATATGGCTGCGAACAAAGTCGGTCAGGTTGCCCACCGACTTCATCGAGACGGTCTGGTGGAAGAGCTCCAGTGCCTGCTCGTGCTCGATGCCAAAGCGCCGGCGGAACCAGGCGCCGTAGGGCGGGAAGGTATCGAACAGCTCGCAGCCCGCACCGCGCAGCTTCTTGCGCAACGCGGCGATGTCGCTGCCGAAGCCGCTGAAGTCATCGGCGATGGCGAGTGCCCGCTCGGTCGCCACGAACAGGCGCGCGGGTTGGCCCTGCGGGTCCTTCAGCCAGAAGACCTGGGCCAGCGTCACGGCCTGGTCATAGCCTTCGTTGCGGAAGACGCCGAGGATGACCGAGTAGCTCGACACATCGCGCAGCGCCACCGGCCGAGCGGCGCCCGTGACCTCGTTGCGCTCGCTCTTGTAGTGGCCTAGCACGTAGGAGCGCAAGGAGCGCTCGCGGGAGTCCGCCCCGGCGGCCTTGTTGTAGGCCACGCGTTGCGCCGGCACCAACAAGGTGGTGATGGCATCGACCAGCGTGGACTTGCCAGAGCCGATGTCGCCCGTGAGCAGGCCGTTGCGCCCGTCGAGATCGTAGCGCCAGACGCGTTTGTCGAAGGTGCCCCAGTTCAGGACTTCCAGCCGCTGCAGCCGAAAGCCCACCCGGGTGTCGTCGGCTACGAAGTTCAGCCCGAGCGTCGGCGCTTCAAGCATCGGCCGCCCCCTTGCTTGCCGGCTTGTCGATCGACTCACCAGGCGCTGCGGACAGCGCCTTGCGATAGACCTCCAACCTCGCGTCGAACTCCGCCAGCCACTGCGCGTCGACGAATGCCTTCAGGATGCGCCGCACCTCGTAGTGCCCCCGGTCCTGCGCACTGGCGGCAGCGGGCTTGAGTCGGCGCAGAAAGCCCAGATCGACCACCTTGGTGATGGTCGCGTCCACCTGGTCGATCAGCCGGGCTTCGTTCGTGCCGTCGGGCAGAAACACTCGCATCAGTTCGGCAATGTCGTCACGCGAGAGCACCAGCCGGGTATCACCGCCGCCGGCATCAAATTCGGCCATGCGCTTGCGCAGCAGTGCCAGCATCAGGCTCACCGGGTAGGACAGGGGCCGGCGTGCAACGAGCCGAGGCTGGCGGGGCGCCCCCTCTGCCTCGTCCGGGTCCGGACGGCTCTTCAGGAAAGCGTGGCCCTCGGCCTCGTCCAGCACCAGATCGAGCAGCAGCACGGCGGCCTGTTCCCGAACTCGTTCCTGCAGGCGCAGCAGGCTTGCCCACAGCCGCTCATCGTCGTCTCGGTAGAGCACGCCCTTGAGCAGGTGAACCATCAGCTGCGACAACTCCGGAACCGCCGGCAGCACGCTGGGCGGAGTCTCCACCGAATCGTCCTCCTGCAGTGCGTCGTCCATGTTCATGTCTCCCTGGCCGCTCGACACCGTCAGCGCGTGAAGATGACACGCGGCAAGCGCGCCTCGCGCGTCACGGCTTCGCCCGCTGCATTGCTGGCCTGCCAGCAGATCGGCTCGATCACGGCTTCGTCGACTAGGGTGCGCAGGTCCTCGATGGCGTCCCTGGCGTCACCGGTGTGGGCCAACTCCAGGTAGGCCACCAGCTCGGCCAAGCCCTGGTGCAAGGGTTCGGCATCCAGCAACTCGCGCAGCGAAATCTGCGGCAGGCGGCGCAGTGCACGCTGAACGGCCGAGCGCAGGCGCGCCTTGTCCACCACGATTTGGTCGAACAAACGCGCGGTGTCGATGTCGCCCTCCCAGGCCACCAGCGCCAATTCGGCCAGGCGTGGCTTCACGCTCGGCGTGAACAGGGGCCGTTCCAGCGGCAGTTCGATATCCACCCCCATCGCGTCGATCTGCATCACCGTGCCGGTGGGCGTGGCCTCGCGAACGCCGAGCGCCTTGCTCTCGATGCCGTGCAGTAGATCCAGGATGCGGCGGTTCTCCAGAAATGCCCGGTCGTCAAGGAAGCGGCGCAACTGCTGCGACAGCTGGGCCACGGTGCGCTGCGTGTGTTCGCCAGCTTCCAGCCAGTCGTGATGAACGCGGCGGGTGCGCGGCTCGGGCTTGAGCGCAGCGACGGCGGGCAGCGCCAGCACCTGGTCCAGCCGCTCGGAGAGTTCCTCCTGCCGCCGGCTGGACATCAGGAAGTCCCAGAAGGCTCGGAAGCTGCGGCCTTGGTCCGAGTCGCCGATGGCATCGCGCTCGCCCATGATCTCGTCGAGCAGCGCGCCCCTGGCGCCTTCCCACAGGGCGATCTTCTCGCGCACCTTGCGGTCGAGCAGGCGGAAGTTATGTTCTACCTCTCGGAAGTCAGCCAGCAGCTCCCGCGCCAGTTGCTGGAACTGCTGAAAGCGGTCCTTGACCGCTGTGTCGTCCAGCAGCGGTACGTCGCCCGCCAGCACACGAGCGATCTCGATGTCCAGCTCGTCGCGCTTCTGGCGCAGGTCCGCAACCCGCTTGATCGGGTCGGCCTCGGTGCCGGCGCTGATTTGCTCCAGCAACGCGAACAGCGTCAGCAGCCGCGACTCGGTTCCGACGAACGGCCGCTCGGTCAGCGACAGCAACCAGGCGATGGCCTTCTCGGTAGCGGGCGTCAGGTCGAACTGCGCCTCGTCCGTGCCCGGCTTGTAGAACTTGCGCAGCCAGCCCTTGTCGGGCGCGGCCCAGTCGCTCAGGTAGTCCTGCGCGCCCTTGGGGTACGCCTCCGGTCCCAACTGCTCACGCACAGCGAACAGCTCGTCCTCCAGCGCCTCGGCGAGATCGGCCTCGCTCATCACGCGCACATTGGGCGCCACGAACACCCGGTGCAGGAAGCTTGCCACCAGCGGCGTGTGCTTTGATGCCAGCAGCCGCCAGGCGGGGTGGCGGTCGCGCAGGGCGCTGAGGGTGGCGTGGTCCAAAGTGTCGAGCTCGCGGGATCAGTTCCATCGAATCGGCGATGGGGAAAGCTTCTCCTCGAACCACTCCCGCCGCTTGTCCTTGATCTTCACGAAGCGGCAGTGCCCCCCGAACAGGTTTGCCCACAGGCCGCCGATCAACCGGTCATTCTCCGCGCCAATCCAACGGTCCGCGCCCTTGTATTCGACGGTCAAGATAGGGCCCGGCTTGTCCACGCTGCCCGGAAGCTGACACAGAAGGTGAGGGTAGAAGCGCCCGTCGGCCTTCTGCACGAAGAACGAACAGTATGCCTTGGCATCTTTGCCTGTCTGACCAAAGCATCCGCGCCGCCGACCTACTGGCCCGCCAGCTCGTAGCCGAGGCTTTGCCCGCCGCCGGGCGACTTCTTCAACACGCGCAACTCCAGCAAGTGCGTGATGTCGCACAACGCGGTATCGGGCGAGCACTTGGTGATGGCGGCCCGCTTGCTGCTGGTGAGCTTGCCCTCGAAGCCGTCGAGCAGGCGGTTGAGCAGCTTCACCTGCTTTCGCTGGTCTTGAGCACGTCCTCCGTCAACGCGGCAAGGCCGGCCTGATCGCGCAGCGCCATGCCTACGTCGGCCAGACGGCCCAGCAGCGGCGTGAAGCCCTCGCAGCCACGTTGCTTGGCGGTGGCGAAGTCGGTGGTGTCGAATTGGGCCTCGCGCACCAGCGTCGCAGCCGGCCGAACCGCCAAGGGCGGCAAGCTGCGCAAGGCGGGCGACAAGAGCAAGAATCTCGGCAACGAGGTGGCCTATCGGCCCGAGACCCCCATCACCTGGGACGTTCGCCCCATCGTGAACGAGTAGCCGCTGACCCCCAAGGAAATGTCCATGCAGCCGATTGTTCGGGAGGAAGTGCCAGCGGATGTCCATTCCATCGAAGCCGTCACGGTTGCGGCATTCGCGAACGCACCGCACAGCAGCGATACCGAACAGCACATCGTCAATGCGCTGCGACGCTCTGGTGCGCTGACGATTTCCCTGGTCGCCCAGCTTGACGGCGTGCTGGTCGGCCACATCGCGTTGTCGCCGGTGAGCATCAGCGACGGCAGCACCCGCTGGTTCGGCCTGGGCCCGATCTCGGTGCTGCCCGCGCACCAGGGCCACGGAGTCGGTTCCGCGCTGATGACGGCAGCTTTGGCGGCCCTGCGGCAGCACGGTGCCCAAGGGTGCGCGCTGCTGGGTGAGCCGGGCTACTACGGCCGCTTTGGCTTTCGCGCCACCCCAGATCTGGTTCTCCCGGGCGTTCCGGCCGGGTATTTTCAAGCACTGCACCTTGGCACGGCGACTGCACGCGGCATCGTCACCTACCACCCGGCGTTCGAGGCGACGAGCTGAAGCGGTGTCGAGTCGCCCGCGCCTGCACTGGGGTTTCGGGCAAGAAAAAGCCCAACGGAGAACGGTTGGGTTTTTGGTTGGTGGTGGCGGATGGTTGACGGGTTCAATTCCGT
>JADYZO010000097.1 GCA_020853135.1 Gammaproteobacteria bacterium | reverse complement strand
CCGGCATGCGGGTGGACAGCCACCTCTACAGCGGCTACACGGTGCCACCCTATTACGATTCCATGGTCGCCAAGATCATCGCCCACGGCGACACGCGCGCCTCGGCCATCGCCCGCATGCACGTGGCCCTGACGGAGATGGTGGTGGACGGGATCAAGACCAACATTCCGCTGCACCTGGAGATCCTCCAGCACTCGGCCTTCAAGAACGGCGGCACCGACATCCACTACCTCGAAAAGCGCCTCGGCCTCTGAACCGCTGGCTGCAACTGGAGTTCACGGCCGGCGCGCCGGCCGTGGCGGCCATCAGTGCCGCGCTGGAGGCTGCCGGCGCACTGGCCATCTCGCTCGGCGACCCGGGCGGCGATCCGGTGCTGGAGCCCGCACCCGGCGCCACGCCACTGTGGGAAGAGGTCGTGGTGACCGCGCTCTTCCCCGGGGCGACGCCAGTCGCACCATTGCATGCGGCCATCGCGGCGGCGGCCGGGGTGGTTCCTGCGGACCTGACGGCCACCATCGTCGAGGAGCGCGACTGGGTCGGGGAGTTCCGCGAGAACCTCCAGCCACTGCGCTTCGGATCGCGCCTGTGGGTCTGCCCGGAAGGCATCCCCTGCCCTGACCCGGCCGCGGCCATCATCACGCTGGAACCCGGCCTTGCCTTCGGCTCCGGCTCCCATCCCACCACGCAACTGTGCCTCGAATGGCTGGCCGGCCTCGACCTCGAGCGCTGCCAGGTCCTCGACTTCGGCTGCGGCTCGGGCATCCTCGCCATCGGGGCGCTGGCGCTGGGTGCGGGCGGTGCAACGGCGCTCGACATCGATCCACAGGCACTCCAGGCGACGGCCGACAATGCCGCGCGAAACCACTGCAGTGCCCGGCTCACCGTCGTCGGGCCAGCCGGTCTGGCAGCCGATGCGCGCTTCGACGTGGTGGTTGCCAACATCCTTGCCGACACCCTCATCAGCCTGGCACCGGTGCTTGCGCGCCACTGCCGGAGTGGCGCACGCGTGGCCCTGAGCGGTATCCTCACCGGGCAGTCGGTGCGGGTCCGCGAAGGCTGTGCCCCCTGGCTCGATCTCGATGCCGTCGCCGGGCACAGCGGCTGGGCATTGCTGGTGGGGCGTCCCGCCGCGCCCCGCTGAAGCCGACGCGAGCCACCGGTTGCTGGATCCATGTACACCCGCTGTCCGAGCTGCAGCTCCACGTTCCGCATCACGGCCACCCTCCTGCAGATGGCCGCAGGCGAGGTCCGCTGCGGGGCCTGTGGCAGCGTCTTCAATGCGCTCGATACGCTGGTGGACGACTGGACCGGCGATGGCCTGACCCTGGCGGTGACAGCCGGACCTGCCGCGCCACCGGCACCACAGCCCATCCTGGCCGCGCCACCGGCCGGCGAGTCCGCCGCCGACGAGGGCGGGCCTGCCGATGGCACCTTCGAGTTCAACGTACCCGAGAGCGAGTGGCAGCGCTTCTTCCTCACGTCGCAGGAGGCACCACCGGCCGTGGCCGCCCGGCACGAGCCGGAACCCGACGGGGACTTCGGCGACCTGCCCGCCGGGAAAGCCGGGGAGCCGGCCGCGATCGAGCTGGCCCCGGAGGAAGCCGCCGCGGCACCCGCCACCGTCGGCACGCTGGAGGAGGAAACCGCGGACACCGACACCTGGCAGGGCTTCCTGCGCGAGGCCGGGCTGGAGACGGGACCGGCTGCAGGCCCGGCGCCCGAGGTCGACACCGACGATGCCGACGACGCGCCCGTATTCGTCTTCGGCGATGAGGCAGGCCACACCGGAGCCATGCTCGTCCTGGCCCAGGTGCCCGCAGGCGCCAGTGGCAGCGCTGGAGCAGGCCAGTCCCCGGACCCGGACCAGAACCAGGACACGCTCGAACAACCCGGCCTCGGGGAGCCGGCCCCGGAGGCCTCCACGGGATGGGAGGCCGGCACCGGCATCGGGGCAGATGCACGGGCAGGGGCTGAAGCGGCACCTGGCAGCGCAACCCCGGAGCTGGAGCCGGCCCCGGCCTTCGAGGCACTGGCCACGGCTGAAACACCTGCCGCCACGGCCACCGGTACGGGCAAGACGCCCGACACAGTGCTCGATTGGGATGGAGCCCCGCCTTTTGGCGCGCGGGTACCGGCAGCCCCTGCCCATGCCGGCCGCTGGTTCGCCGCCAGCCTGGTGGCCGCCCTGGTGCTGGGCGCCCAATTCCTGCACTACTCCCGCGATGCACTGGCAGCCGACCCCACCTGGGGTGCCGCGGTGCGCGCGCTCTATGCCCGCCTCGGTCTGCCGCTGGATCCTGATTGGCCGCTCGATGCCTATGAGATCCGCAGCGTCAAGGCACTCGTGGGCAATGCCCCGCAGGGCGCACTCGATATTGCCGCAGAGATTGCCGTCACCGGCCGCCAGCCGGTCGGCCTGCCCCTGTTGCGGGTCGCGCTCCGCGATCGCTGGTCGAACATCGTTGCCAGCGGCGTGTTCGGTGCAGCCGATTACCTGGCCGAGACCAGACCGCCGACGTCCCTGTACGCGCCAGGCACGCTGATCCCCGTCCAGCTCAGCCTGAAGGACCCGGGTGCCGCGGCACAGGGGTTCGAACTGGACGTCTGCATGCCGAGCCGGCAGGCCGGCCTGCGGTGCAAGACGGCGCGCGAACCCTTCCGGCGCTGAGCGCCCGCACGAGACCAGGTCCAGCCGCGGCAGTTCCGGCGCCAGCGACGATCCGGGGCCGGCATACTTTTCGTTCATGCACTTGTGTGCATCACGCCATCACCAGTCGAGCTTCCACCCGGCATCACGGTTGGCACGCCCGTTTCGCGTGTTATGATCGCGCCCCCGCAGAAGGGAGAGGGTGGCGACAACGCCACCGGCGCCGCGGCGAGGCACGACAAAGACGCAGGCAGCGTCACGCATCACGGCCTCGTTTCCGCAGGCGCCCTGCGGCAGCACTCATCGTTGTCCGGCATCCGGTGGGGTCCACGCGAGCCTTCACGCGGCGGGCGGAAAATCGAACAGCATCCGGGGGATGGCCAGACCGTGGTCAACACAAAGAAGCAGTCCGTCACCAGGACCGCCGCACCTCACCGCGACAGCGTCGTCCACCTGCGCAACAAGCCCCTGCGCGACCTGACCGGCGATGCGCTGCGCACCTACTTCCGCGACCTGAACGGCCACAAGCCCAACGCACTGTATGAACTCGTGCTGGGCGAGGTGGAGCCACCGCTCTTCGAGGCCGTGCTCGACTACACGGGCGGGAACCAGAGCCGCGCCGCGCAAATCCTCGGCCTCAACCGGGCCACGTTGCGCAAGAAGCTCAAGCAGTACGAGTTGCTCGGCTGAGCCGCCCGGCTGGCCGACCAACCGGGCGAAGGGCGGGCGGGCATGACACGCATCCACCGGGCGCTGATCAGCGTCTCCGACAAGACCGGCATTGCCGATTTCGCCCGCTCGCTGGCAAGCCTGGGCATCGAGATCCTCTCGACCGGCGGCACCGCCACCGCGCTGCGCGCGGCCGGCATCCGGGTCACTGACGTCAGCGAGGTCACCGGCTTCCCCGAGATCATGGACGGGCGGGTGAAGACCCTGCACCCGGCCATCCACGGCGGCCTGCTCGGCCGGCACGACCAGGACGGGCCGGTCATGGCCCGCCACGGCATCCGCCCCATCGAACTGGCGGTCATCAACCTCTACCCCTTCGAGGCCACCGTCGCCCGACCCGGCTGCAGCCGCGAGGATGCCGTCGAGAACATCGACATCGGCGGCCCGGCCATGATCCGCGCGGCCGCGAAGAACCATGCCTTCGTCGCCGTGGTGGTGGACCCGGCCGACTACGCTGCCGTGCTCGGTGAGCTCCGCGACGCCGGAGCCGGCCTCGGCGAGGCGACGCGCCGACGGCTGGCGCGCAAGGCCTTCGCCCACACCGCGGGCTACGATGCCGCCATCTGGCGCTACCTCGAGGAGCGCGAGGGCGACCACACGCTGCCCGGGCAACTGCCCGTGGGCCTGCGCCTGCAACAGGAACTGCGCTACGGCGAGAACCCCCATCAGCGCGCCGCACTGTACCGCTTCCCGAAGCCGGCGCCCGGCACGCTGCTCGATGCGCAGCTGCACCAGGGCAAGCCGCTGTCCTTCAACAACCTCGCCGACGCGGATGCCGCGCTCGAATGCGCCAAGGCCCTGCCGGCCCCGGCCTGCGTGATCGTCAAGCACGCCAACCCCTGCGGGGTCGGCCTCGGCGCAACGCTGCTCGATGGTTACGAAAAGGCCTACGCCACGGACCCGGAGTCCGCCTTCGGCGGCGTCATCGCCTGCAATGCCCCGGTGGATGGCGAATTTGCCGGCGCGGTGCTGGGCCGGCAGTTCCTCGAGGTCATCGTCGCGCCGGAGTTCAGCGCCGCGGCACTGGAGGCCTTCGCGCGCAAACCCAACGTGCGGGTGCTCGCCACCGGCCGGCTCCCCGACCCGGCCACCCCCTCGCTGCGCCTCCAGCAGATCGAGGGCGGCATGCTGGTGCAGGACAAGGACGTGGCCCTGCTGGACCATGGGCAGCTGCGGGTGGTCTCGAAGCGCCAGCCGGGCGCCCAGGAACTCGACGATGCGCTGTTCGCCTGGCGCGTGATCCGCTTCGTCAAGTCCAATGCGATCATCTACTGCCGCGAAGGTGCGACGCTTGGCATCGGCGCAGGCCAGATGAGCCGGGTGATGAGCGCGCGCATCGCGGCCTGGAAGGCGGCCGAGGCCCGGCTCGACATCCGTGGCTCGGCAATGGCCTCGGACGCTTTCTTTCCCTTCAGGGACGGCATCGACACCGCCGCGACCCACGGCATCTCGGTGGTCATCCAGCCGGGCGGCTCCATGCGTGACGAGGAGGTCATCCAGGCCGCCGACGAGCACGGCATGGCGATGCTGTTCACCGGCGTGCGCCACTTCCGGCACTAGGAGTCACCGATGAAGGTCCTGGTGGTCGGCGGGGGCGGGCGCGAGCATGCGCTGGCATGGAAGATCGCCGGGTCACGCCGCGTGGAGTCGGTGATCGTCGCGCCCGGCAACGCCGGGACGGCGCTGGAGCCGAAGGTGCGCAACGCCCCGGTGGCGGCCGATGACATCGAGGCCCTGCTGCGGCTCGCCCGCGAGGAGCATGTCGGCCTCACCGTCGTGGGACCCGAGGCGCCGCTCGCGGCGGGCATCGTCGACCGCTTCGTCGCCCACGGCCTGCGCTGCTTCGGGCCGCGCAAGGCGGCGGCGCAACTCGAGAGCTCGAAGCGCTTCGCCAAGGAGTTCATGCAGCGGCACGGGATCCCCACGGCCCGGCATGAATCCTTCACCGATTTCAGCGAATTCAGGGCCCATGTCGAGGCACATGGCGCCCCCATCGTCATCAAGGCGGATGGCCTCGCGTCAGGCAAGGGCGTGGTGGTGGCGCAGAGCGTCGGGGAGGCGCTGGCCGCCGGCGAAGCCATGCTCGAGGGCGACCAGTTCGGCGCGGCCGGCAACGTGGTCGTGGCCGAGGACTTCCTCACCGGCGAGGAAGCGAGCTTCATCGCCATGGTCGGCGTCGACGGCGCGATCCTGCCGCTCGCCACCTCGCAGGACCACAAGGCCCGCGATGACGGCGACCGGGGGCCGAACACCGGCGGCATGGGCGCCTACTCGCCCGCCCCCGTGGTGACTGCAGCGATCGCGCAACGGGTCATGACCGAAGTCATGCACCCGGTGGTGGACGGGATGCGCGCCGAAGGCGTGCGTTACTACGGCTTCCTCTACGCGGGCCTCATGATCGACGCCGATGGCACGCCACGGGTGCTCGAATTCAACTGCCGCTTCGGCGACCCCGAGACCCAGCCGATCCTCTACCGGCTGGACTCCGACCTCGTGGACCTGCTCGATGCCGCCCTCGACGGCCGGCTCGGCAAGTCCCGCGCGGATTGGGACCCGCGCCCTGCGGTGGGCGTGGTGATGGCCGCCGGTGGCTATCCGGGCCACTACCGGACCGGGGACGAGATCACCGGACTGCCGGCAGCCGGGTTGCCCCATGCCAAGGTATTCCATGCGGGCACCGGCGTGGATGCCGCCGGGCGCATCGTCACCCGCGGCGGGCGCGTGCTGTGCGTGGTGGGCTCAGGCGCAAGCGTCCGCGAAGCGCAGCGGGAAGCCTACCGGGCCGTCGACCGGATCCACTGGGACGGCGTGCAGTTCCGGCGTGACATCGGCTACCGCGCCATCGCGCGCGAGTGACACCATTACAATTCCGCGGTGGAGCGCTGCTGCTCGTCGAGTATGGCCTCGATCCGTGCGGCGCGGACGACGGGTCCCTGGCCGACGCCGGGGCAGAACGTGGCGATCGCGGTCCAGGCGCGTGCCGGCATGTTCTCGGGCCAGAAGGGCCAGGTGCGGCACTGGGTGGGCCGGCCTTCGTAGACCGAGCAGCGGTTCTCCCGCAGGAAACGACACTCGGGTCCGGCTTCCTTCAGGTGGAACAGACCATCGGTCTTCGCGCAGTGCTGGCGGGTAAACTGCCAGGTGGGCATGCCGAGGTGCGCCGCCAGCCGGCGGCGGTCCCCGAGGGTCAGGTAGACGAAGCCATACGCTCCGCGCGAAACGCAGCACTTGCCCGAGCCCTGGCAGGCGAAGCGGACGCCATCCTGCCACCAGGCCTTCAGGCGCGCCTCAGCGCTTCATCGAGTCGAAGAACTCGGCGTTGGTCTTCGTGTCCTGCATCTTGCCGATGAGGAACTCGATGGCCGCCAGCTCGTCCATGGGATGGAGCACCTTGCGCAGCACCCACATCTTCTGCAGCTCGTCGGGCTGGGTCAGCAACTCTTCCTTGCGGGTGCCCGAGCGGTTGATGTTGATGGCCGGGAAGACGCGCTTCTCGGCAATGCGCCGGTCGAGGTGGATTTCGCTGTTGCCGGTGCCCTTGAACTCCTCGTAGATGACATCGTCCATCTTCGAGCCGGTGTCGATGAGCGCGGTGGCGAGGATCGTCAGGCTGCCACCCTCCTCGATGTTGCGCGCCGCGCCGAAGAAGCGCTTCGGGCGCTGCAGGGCATTGGCGTCCACGCCACCGGTGAGCACCGTGCCCGAGGACGGGGCGACGGTGTTGTAGGCGCGCGCCAGGCGGGTGATGGAATCGAGCAGGATCACCACGTCGCGCTTGTGCTCGACGAGGCGCTTGGCCTTCTCGATGACCATCTCGGCCACCTGCACGTG
>JADYZO010000096.1 GCA_020853135.1 Gammaproteobacteria bacterium | reverse complement strand
GGCTGGTGGCGAGCAGCGCCGGCTACGGCTTCTTCGTGAAGCTCGGTGAACTGCACGGCCGCAACCGCGCCGGCAAGGCGGCACTGCGGCTGCAGCCGGGCTGGGACGTGGTCATCCCCGCCGCCTGTCCGCCGGACGGGCTTCCGGAGTCTGCCCGCGTCGCGGCGGTGAGCTCGGCCGGGCACCTGCTGGTATTCGCCGCCGGCGAGCTGCCCGAACTGCCCCGCGGCAAGGGCAACCGCATCCTCGGGATTCCCGCCGCGAAGCTGAAGTCAGGCGAGGAGAAGCTGCAGGCGGTGGCGGTGCTGGGGCCGGCCGACGAGCTGCTGGTGCGCAGTGGCCAGCGGCAGATGACGCTGAAGCCCGCTGACCTGGCGCATTACGCCGGCGAGCGCGGGCATCGCGGCCTGGTCCTGCCGCGCGGCTGGCGCGGCGTGGATGCGCTGGACGTGCTGCGCAAGGAATCCTGAGCGGGCCGCGGTTCAGCGCCGGCGCGGGAACTGGTCGGTGCCGGTGCGGATCAGGGTGTCGTCCGCATCACCATCATCGAGGATGCGCTGCAGGGTGTCGCGGCCGACCACCTGGCTGGCGGTGAGTTCGTCCTCGTAGTCGCTCTCCAGCAGGTCGAGTGCGTCCCGGAGCGTCTGCGAGATCGCCGGGTCGTCATCGAGGTGTCGCGACAGCGTCTGCAGGTCGAGCTGCTCGACGGTGTCGGACTTGCCACTGTCGGGCAAACCGGCGGAGACGGCGGTGGGCGTGAGCGCGGTTTCGTCGCCGATCCAGCCGATGTCCTGATCGGGTGTGCCGCCGGTACCGGCAGCGCTCAGGTCGAGGTCGAGTTCCGCGGTGGCGGCAGCCATGTCGGTCGCCTCGCCATAGAGCGGCAGGTCGGGCTCCTGGCCGGACAGGCCGGCGAGCGCGGCTGCCGTTCCGGGCCGCATGGCCGTTGCCGGCTGCTCCACCGTCACGGATTCATCGGTCTGCGCCAGCGGTGCGTCGTCCAGGTCCGAGGCGTGGTGTTCCTCCACCACCATGGAAGGCTCGTGCGCCACCAGCGGCTTGTTGAACCGCGGCACCGGCGCGGCCGCGGGCGGCTCGTCGGCGGCAGGAGTGACCACGGGTTCGATGACCGGCCGGCGTGGGGCCAGCAGGCTGCGCAGGGCGGCGAGCAGGCGGTCGCGCAGCAGCGCGAGGCTGACAGCAGCACCGATCAGCACGCCCATCAGGACCGCCAGCCACGCCGGTGCCCCGCCGTGATCGGCTGCGGTGGCCGGTGCGCTGACCGGTAGGGTGGCCGGTGCGGCAACCGCCGGTGCGGGAGCCTCATCCTCGAACACGGGTGCCGGTGGTGCGTCAGCCGGTGCGGCGGCTGCGACGGGCGCCGGTGCCTGCTCCGCGGCCGGGCTGGCTGCGGGAGCGACCGGCGCCGTGTCCACGGAAGGTCGGGCAGCCGGCGGTGCAGCGACGGGCACGGCCGCCGCCGTGGTCATCGGGGCGGTGGTGGTCGCAGTGGCCGGCACGGCGGTTCCGGCCGCGGGGATGAGGATCTCGCTGCCGAGCTTGATCAGGTCCGGGTTGTCGCCGATGAAGGCCGCGGGGTTGGCGGCGAATATCTGCCCGGCGAGTTGCCAGAGGTTCTGGTGCTGGCGGTCGGCGATCCGCGCCGCAATGGTCGAGAGCGTGTCGCCGGCCACCACGCGGTAGCGGCTGCCCGCTTCAATCGGAGCGCCTGCCGGCACGCGGATGCGCTGCCGGGTGAAGTGGCCGGCGGTGCGTGCCGCGACATCCGCGGCAGCCGCCGGCATCGTGGTGCGGGTGGCGTCCGGCCCGGATGCGCCCTGTCCTGCGGCCGGCGCCGGGGCTGCTGCGGCAGCAGGAGGCGGCATGGCGGTGCCGGGCAGGTCCAGCATGAGCACGTACTGGCGCAGCAGCAGCGGCGTGCCGGCGCAACGGATCTGGACCTGCAGTTCATACATCGGTTCGTAGAGGGGCTGCGCCGTGGTGACGTGCAGCGTGAAGCTGCCGGCGCCGGGCGTTTCGGGCACTGTCACCTGCGCGCGTGGCAGGGCGCCCAGGTCGGAGCGGGCCGGGGGCGGGATGCTGACGCAACCGGCGGTGAGCACCTCGCCCGCGGCGAGCTCGACGGGGATGCGCGCGTCGAGGGGCTGGCCGAGCGCGGACTGCAGCGATACATCGCCGAGCGTGAGGGCCTGCGCGGGTGTCAGCAGCGAGGCGGCAAAGCCACCCACTGCCAGGGCGCCGGCCACGAGACCCGGCCGGCTGCCGGCGGCAGGGGATGGCATGCTCCCGGAGGGATTTCCCCGGCACGGTGGAAACCGGCGACGACCGCGGGCCATAGGATCTTGCTCCAAACTTCAGGTTCCTGTGCTGCTGCTTTCCCGCAGCAACCCCGGTGCACAGGAAACCATTTGTCAATAAGCCGGTAAACGAATCGGGTCTCGTTTCCCGACTGCCGGGCGGCTTGCGGGGCGCCCGAACGCGGAATCGTGACGCGCGTCACGCCTGCCGGCCTCAGCCGGCGGCGCGGCTCTGGTGATCGGGTGCGCTCTCCAGCACGACGCCGCGCGTCTGCACGAAGTTGCCCTGGAAGTAGGCGATGCCGAGCTGCCAGAGCACGGCCATGGTCTTGGCGTCCTCCACGCGCTCGGCCACGGTACGGATGCCGAGCTTCTTGGCCACCTGCGCCAGCTGGCTCACCCGGCGCTGCTGGTCGGCATCGCGGTTGAGGCCCTGCATCAGGCTGCCGTCGATCTTCATGAACTGCATCGGGATGTGCTGCAGGAGTTGCACCGAGTCGCGCCCGGTGCCGACGTGGTCAACGGCAAAGAGGACACCCGCCGCACCGAGCTTCGCGGACAGCTCCCGGGTCTGCCTGAGTTGTGCGCTGGCGACTTCCTCGCTGACCTGGAAGCACAGGCGCTCGGGCGCGACCTTCATGCTGCGCAGGCGGGCCACCAGCCATTCCGGCAGCGTCTGGTCGAGCACCGAGTCGCGCGACAGGCGCACGAACACCTGGGTCGGCTGCCGGGTGGCACAGAAGGAGAGCGAGGCGCCGATCACCCAGCGGTCGACGTTCTTCATCATGTTGGCCCGCTCGGCGGGCGGCACGAACTCGCCGGGGAGCACCAGGTTGCCGGCCTCGTCCACCATCCGCACCAGGGTGTCGAACATGCCCTGCACTTCCTCGGTGAGGCTCGCGATCGGCTGGTGCAGCAGCCGGAAGCGGTTCTGCATGAGGGCCGAGCGGATCCTCGGCACCCAGGTGGCATCGCTGAGCCGCACCTTCTGCGTGGCCGAGGTGGAGTCGCAGAGCTCGATGCGGTTGCCGCCGGCGTCGCGGCCGCTGCGGCAGGCCTTCTCGGCCACGGTGAGGATGTCGGCGAGCGCGGTGGCCTCGCTGCCGATCTCGGTCAGGCCGATGGTGCAGGTGAGGGTGGTGGACTGGTTGTCGACCTCGAAGACCCGCGCCCCCACCGCCTTGCGCAGCTGCTCGGCCCAGGCCTCGATGTCGGTCATCGTGCCGCGCTCGAGCAGCAGGGTGAAGATGGTGCCGCCGAAGCGGCCGCAGATGTCGTTGGGCTGGAGCATCTCGCGCAACTGTTCGGCGAGGCGCATGATCAGCGCCTCGGTGCCGAGCAGGCCGACGTCGCCGTGCACGCGCGAGAAGTGGTCGGGGCGGAAGTAGGCCATGGCGCGCACGCCGGCCGCCAGCGGCGACTGCAGGCGCGCATTCGCCTGCTCGAGGAAGTGGTGGCGCAGGAGCAGGCCGGTCGAGGGATCCTTGCACAGCGCCTGCTCCACGAGGTCCTCGGGCGGACCCTCGGCGGGCCGCTCGGCCGGCACGACGACACGCACCGCGGGCTCCCCGTCCACCGTGACCCGTTCGAGCCGCAGTTCAAGGCCGAGCAGGCCGCCGTCCTGGCGCTGGCCGGTGACCTGCAGGCTGGCATCGGTCCACTTGCCCTTCAGGCAGGCCTGCATGGCGCCCTTGAGGCTCGCCAGGTCCTTGTCGCCGAACTGGTCCATGAACGGCTGGCCGAGGAGTTCCTGCTCCTGCCCCAGGCCGAACAGGGCGAGCCAGGCGGGGTTGGCGGCGATGACGATGCCCTCCTGGACATCCGCGATGGCCTCCGTGGCGCCCTTCATCAGGTTGCGCAGTTCCTGCTGGTACTGGCTGGCCGAGGACAGCACCCCGTCCAGCGCGGCCTGCAGGCGCCGGGCGCGCAGCTCGCGTTCCACCACCGCCTGCAGGCGATTGCGGAAGCCGAGCGAGACCACGTCACGGGCGCCGGCGGCGACCGCCTCGGCGATCGCGCGCTCGGTGACCTGCTGGCGCACGATGATGACGGGAATCGGCGGGTTGCGCCGGAAGATGGCGCCGGAGAGGCCGGTCAGGTCGAGGTCGGGCTCGTCGGCGAAGATCAGCACCAGCTCGGGCTGGTGCTCGGCGACGGCGTCCTCCAGCGTCGCCGGTTCGTCGACCCGCGTGCAATGCACCGCGTGGCCCGCCTCGCGCAGCACGGTGTTGATGGCAGCGAGGTTGTCGTCGAGCCGGCTGACGACGATTAACGGCACACCCACGGCGTCGCGCAATGGTCCCATCCCGAGGCAGAGCGAGGTCGGGCAGGATTCTGCCGGGCACCCTGCGGGGATTATGTGACCCGTGTCTGGTTATGTGACCTCTTCGCGATTATGTAGCGCGGGCGCGAGCACTTCCTTCGCAGGCATGCCGGGACGCTCGCGCGCCAGGCGCGGCACCAGGTAGCCGGGCAGCGCCGCGGCCACCGCGCCCATGATGCGCCGCGCGCGCCGTTCGCCGACGCGGAAGTGCGCGGCACCGCGCACGGGATCGAGCAGGTGCAGGTAGTAGGGGAGCACGCCAGCCGCGAACAGCCGCTCGCTGAGTGCGATCAGCGCCGGTGCGCTGTCGTTCACGCCGCGCAGGAGCACCGACTGGTTGAGGACGGTCGCGCACACGCCACGCAACCCGGCGGCGGCCTGCGCCACCGCGGCGTCGAGTTCCTGTGCGTGGTTCGCGTGCAGCACCACCACGAGTGGCCGCGGTGCCTGCGCCAGCACGCCGAGCAACCCGCCATCCACGCGCTCGGGCAGCACCACGGGTACGCGCGTGTGGATGCGGATGCGCCGGATGTGGGGGATGCGCCCGATGGCGGCGAGCAGCGTGGCCAGGCGCCGGTCACCCAGGCTGAGCGGATCCCCGCCGCTGAGGATCACCTCGCCGATGCCGGTGTCGGTGGCCACGGCCTGGAGCGCGGCGTCGGTCGCCTGTGGCGTGAGGCTGGCCTGCGCATACGGGAACTCGCGGCGGAAGCAGTAGCGGCAGTTGACCGCGCAGGCGCCGGTCGTCACCAGCAGCGCGCGGCCGCGGTATTTCTGCAGCAGCCCGGGCTGGCACATGCCGGAGAGTTCGGCCAGGGGGTCGGGGCCAAAGCCGGGCACCGCCTCGAGTTCGCGCGCCTGGGGGAGGACCTGCAGCAGCAGGGGATCGCGCGGGTCGCCCCTGCGCATGCGGGCGACGAAGCCGCGGGGCACCCGCAGGGCGAACTGCCCGGCCGCCGCCGCACCGCCGGCCAGGCTGGCCACCGGCAGGTCCAGCGCGAGCGCGAGTTCCTCCAGCGTGGTGATCGCATGCGCCAGCTCCCGTTGCCAGGCGCAGGCCATCGCAAGGGCGGGTGATGGGGTGGGGCTGTGCACGGAGGTTGTCGGGCGGAGCAGGATCAAAGTCTATAGAATGGCGCCGCCCCGCAGGGGCTCGACCGTCCGGGCGGCGCATCAGCGGGGCTGCCGGGCGATTGTACGGAACTCTCCCGCGCCGCGTGGCAGACCACCATGGCCAGTTTCAGCACCAACGAATTCAAGTCGGGCGTCAAGATACTGCTCGACGGCGATCCCTACGTCATCCTCGAGAACGAGTACGTCAAGCCCGGCAAGGGCCAGGCGTTCAACCGCGTCCGGGTGCGCAACCTGAAGACCGGGCGCACGGTGGAGAAGACATTCAAGTCGGGCGACACGGCCGAGGCGGCCGATGTCGTGACCACGCCCATGCAGTACCTCTACAACGACGGCGACATCTGGTACTTCATGGAACCCGAGACCTTCGAGCAGCACGGCGCCGGCGCCGCGGCCGTGGCGGAGGCGAAACCCTGGCTCAAGGAACAGATGACCTGCAACATCACGCTGTGGAACGGCCAGCCGCTGGTCGTCGAGCCACCTGCGCACGTGGAACTGAAGATCGTGCAGACCGATCCCGGCATCCGCGGCGACACGGCCACCGGCGGGATGAAGCCTGCCACGCTGGAGACCGGTGCGGTGGTCAAGGTGCCGCTCTTCATCAACGAGGGCGAGATCATCAGGGTCGATACCCGCACCAAGGAATACATCTCCCGGGTGCGCTGAGCGCAGCGCCCCCGCTCAGTCGCCCTCCGGGGCCGAAAACGCCACGACCGCGGCGATGTCGTCGAGGCCGAGGCAGGCCATCAGCAACCGGTCGAATCCCAGCGCCACGCCACAGCAGTCGGGCAGCCCCGACTCGAGCGCGGCCAGCAGCCACTCGTCGGGTTCTACGTCGGGGAGACCGAGGGCCCGCCGCTCGCTGCGGTCGGCGGCGAACCGGCGACGCTGCTCGCCGGCCTCGGCTAGTTCGTGATAGCCGTTGGCCAGTTCCACGCCGTCCAGGTAGATCTCGAAACGCTCGGCGACACGGGCGTCGGCCGGGTGCAGGCGCGCCAGCGCAGCCTGTGCCGCCGGGTACTGCTCGACGACCACCAGGGCCTGGTCGCGCAGCGCCGGCTCGACGGCCTGCACCAGCAGCAGGTCGAGCCAGGCGGTGCGCCGTTCGCCGAGGCCTGCCGCGAGCGCCGCTGGCACGCCGCCGGGGACGAGGGCTGCGGCGCGGGCCTGGATCCCGGCCAGGCCTGATTCGAGGGGATCGATGCCCGCATGCCGGATGAACAGGTCGCGGTAGCTGGTGCGCAGCGGTGCCGGAATGGCCCGGCCGAGCCGCTCGCCGACGGCGCTGATCAGCTCGCAGCTCTCCGTGATGCAGGCATCGAGGTCCTGCCCGCGGCGATACCACTCCACCAGCGTGAATTCCGGCCGGTGGCGCGGACCCAGCTCGCCGTCGCGGAACACCTTGCCGAGCTGGTAGATGTCCGGGGCGCCCGCGGCCAGCAGGCGCTTCATGTGGTACTCGGGCGAGGTGTGCAGGAAACAGGGCTGGCCCGGACGCACGCCGAGCGCGCTCGGCAGGTTGGCGAGCTGCGGGTCGCTGACCGGGTGGCGCACCAGCAGCGGGGTCTCGACCTCGAGCACCCCGCGTGCGGCGAAGAATGCGCGCACCGTCTGCAGGGCGGCGGCGCGCTGGCGCAGCGTGTCCAGGCGGGCGGTCGGGCGCCAGCGGGTGCTGTCCGCGTTCATGCCGGCGGCGGCGTCAGCAGACTCCCGAGGGCCTGGCCCACGCGGATGGGGTCGCCAGCGGCCAGTTCCGCACGCCAGTGCGCGACCCCCGGTGGCAGCAGCACCACCACCGTGGAGCCCATGTTGAACTGCCCCATGACCTCGCCGCGATCGAGCCGGATCCGGGCGCTCCCGGATGGATAGTCCCAGTGGGCGCTGCCGCCACGGCGGGGCAACACCTCGCCAGCCCAGGCCGTGGAGATGCTGCCGACGTTGAGTGCGCCCACCAGGATCACGGCGAACGGGCCCCAGGGTGCGAGGCAGTGACAGACGAGGCGCTCATTGCGGGCAAACAGGCGCGGGACGCGCGCCGCGGTCGTGGCATTGACCGACCAGAGCTCGCCCGCCACGTAGCTCATGCGGATCACTTCCCCGGCCAGCGGCATGTGCACCCGGTGGTAGTTGTACGGGGCGAGATAGAGGGTGGCGAAGCTGCCGTCACGATAGGGTGCTGCGCGTGCGGCATCGCCGCCGAGCAGCTCGATGACGGTGTAATCGAGGCCCTTGACCTGCAGGATCTGCCCGTCGCGGATGGGGCCGATCTGCTGGATCCGGCCATCCGCCGGGCTGAGGATGGCCGCGGGGTCTGCGGCCAGCGGCCGTGCGCCCGGCCGCAGCGCGCGGGTGAAGAAGGCATTGAAGCTTGCGTAGCCGGCGGGCACCGGCGCGGCGGCCTCCGACACGTCCACGCCGTACAGGCGCACGAAGCCGCGGATCAGCAGGTCCTTGAACCAGGGGGTGCGGCTGCGCGTGGCGGCATGGACGAGGCGGGCCATGAGCCGTGCCGGCAGGGCACGCTGCAGGGCCATGAACAGCGATTCGCGCAATGGGTTGGGCACGCTTGGGCAGGTCGGGTCGGTTGGTCGGGCTACACTAGGCGGCGGCCATTCTACACACGCGGCCCCCGGCCACCGCGCAACCGGATGCCATGACCAGCACCAACCGCAAGCCCGGCGCAGCCCTCACGGTGCGCCAACTGCTCGCCCGTGCCACCCGCCAGCTGCAGCGGGGCGGAATCCGCTGCATCCAGGGGACGGCCAGCTGCCGCGACGAGGCGGCCACGCTCATCTGGCACGCGCTGGGTCTCGATCACGCCGACCCGGCCGCCTACGCGCGCATCGTGGCGCCGGCCGAGCGCGCACGCTGCGAGGCGCTGGTGCACCGGCGCATCGCCGAACGGATGCCCGCGGCCTACCTGCTCGGCGAGGCCTGGTTCTGCGGCCTGCCGTTCCACGTGGACCGGCGCGTGCTCATACCGCGTTCGCCTTTCGCCGAACTCATCGAGGCGCGCTTTGCGCCCTGGATGGACCCGGGTCCCGCGCCGCGCATCCTCGAGATCGGCACCGGCAGTGGCTGCATCGCCATCGCCTGTGCGCTGGCCTTTCCCGGTGCCAGGGTCGTGGCCACGGACATCTGCGCCGATGCGCTGGCCGTGGCTGCCGCCAACGTGGCCCGCCACGGCGTCGGCGGGCGTGTGCAGCTGCACCGTGCCGACCTCTACGAGGGCGTGGAGGGCTGCTTCGACCTGATCGTCAGCAATCCCCCGTACGTGCCGGAAGCCGACCTGCGCGACCGGCCGGCCGAGCTGGCCTGGGAGCCGCGCGGTGCGCTGGTCGGCGGCGGGCCGGACGGGCTCGACCTCGTGCGGCGGATCATCCAGGGGGCGGCCGGCCATCTGCGCCCCGGCGGCTGGCTGGCGGTGGAAGTCGGCGCCGGGACGGCGGCGCTGGAACGCGCCTTCCCGCGGCTGGCCTTCCTCTGGCCGGAGTTTGCGCGCGGCGGGGACGGCATTGCGCTGGTGGCGGCAGGCGACCTGGCAGGGGACAATGGCGCCCGGGGCCGCGCGGGCGCGGGGCAGTGAGCTTCAACGGGATCGGCGGCATGTCAGGCAATACCATCGGCAGGGCGTTCAGCGTCACCACATTCGGCGAGAGCCATGGGCCCGGCCTCGGCTGCATCGTCGATGGCTGCCCGCCCGGCCTGGCGCTCGCGGAGGAGGACATCCAGCAGGATCTGGAGCGCCGCCGGCCCGGTCGCTCGCGCCACACCACCCAGCGGCGGGAACCCGACCGCGTGCGCATCCTCTCCGGCGTCTTCGAGGGGCTGACCACCGGCACGCCCATCGGCCTGGTGGTGGAGAACCTCGACCAGCGCTCGAGGGACTACGGCAAGATCCGGGACAAGTACCGCCCCGGTCACGCGGATTACACCTACGACCGCAAGTACGGCATCCGGGACTACCGCGGAGGCGGGCGGTCCTCGGCCCGCGAAACGGTGATGCGCGTGGCCGCCGGCGCCATCGCCCGCAAGTACCTGCGCGAGCGCCTCGGCGTGGAGATCATCGGCTACCTGGCCCAGCTCGGCCCGATCCGCCTGGGCCTGGCCGACCCCTCGGCCATCGACGACAACCCGTTCTTCTGCGCCGAGCCGGCCCGCCTGCCGGAACTCGAGGCCTGCATGGATGCGTTGCGCGTGGAGGGCAATTCCATCGGCGCGCGCGTCAACGTGGTGGCCACGGGCGTGCCTGCCGGGCTCGGCGAGCCGGTGTTCGACAAGCTCGATGCCGCCATTGCCCACGCCATGATGGGCATCAATGCGGTGAAGGGCGTGGAGATCGGCGACGGCTTCGCCGTCGTGGAGCAGAAAGGCTCGGAGCACCGCGACGAGATGGTGCCGGGCGGGTTTCTCAAGAACTCCGCCGGTGGCACGCTGGGCGGCATTTCCTCCGGCCAGGACATCCGGGTGAGCATTGCCCTGAAGCCCACCTCGAGCATCCGGCTGCCGGGGCGGACCGTGGACCGGGACGGGGTGGCCACCGAGATCGTGACCACCGGGCGCCACGACCCCTGCGTGGGGCTGCGCGCGGTGCCCATCGCCGAGGCCATGCTGGCGCTGGTCCTGATGGATCACTACCTGTGCAACCGGGCGCAGAACGCCGACCTGCGCCCGGGCGGGCCGGTCCTGCCGGCGCAGGCCGCACCCTGAGGCACTTGTAATCAGCCGCTGAATGCCTATCCTGCGCGCGCGGCCACGGCAGCCGCGGCAAGTCGAGAGAACGTCCATGAGCAAGGGTTACAGCGTTGCGGTCCTCGGTGCCACCGGCCTGGTGGGCGAGACCCTCATCCGCATCCTCGAGGAGCGCAACTTCCCGGTGTCACGGTTCATCCCGCTGGCGAGCGAGCGCTCCGTCGGCAGGAGCGTGCGCTTCCGCGGCGAGGACTTTCCCGTGCAGGACGTGGCGAAGTTCGATTTCACCGGCGTGCAGGTCGGCCTGTTTTCCGCCGGGGCCGGCGTGTCCGCGGTGCATGCTCCGCGGGCCGGTGCCGCCGGTTGCGTGGTGATCGACAACACCTCGCGATTCCGCTACGAGGCCGACATCCCGCTGGTGGTGCCGGAAGTCAATCCGCAGGCCATCGCCGGCTATCCGCCGCGCAACATCATCGCCAACCCGAACTGCTCGACCATCCAGATGGTGGTGGCGCTCAAGCCCATCCACGATGCGGCGGGAATCACCCGCATCAATGTCGCCACCTACCAGTCGGTGTCGGGTGCCGGCCGGCGCATGGTCGAGACCCTGCGCCGCCAGGCCGGCCAGTCACTCGCCGGCGAGGCAGTGCAGGCGGAGGGCGCGGCCAGGCCCATTGCCTTCAATGTCATCCCCCACATCGATGAGTTCCAGCCGAACGGCTACACCAAGGAAGAAATGAAGATGGTCTGGGAGACCCACAAGATCCTCGGCGACGAGTCGATCCGGGTGAACCCGACCGCCGTGCGCGTGCCGGTGTACTACGGCCACTCCGAGGCCGTGCACATCGAGACCCGCCGGAAGATCTCGGCCGCCGAGGTGCGCGAACTGCTGGCCCATGCGCCCGGCGTGACCGTGCTGGACGAGGCCCGCCTCGGCGGCTATCCGACCGCGGTGACCGAGGCCGCCCACCATGACAACGTCTTCGTCGGCCGCATCCGCGAGGACATCTCCTGCGAGCGCGGCATCGACCTGTGGGTGGTCGCGGACAACATCCGCAAGGGTGCCGCGCTCAACAGCATCCAGATTGCCGAAATTTTGGCGCGCGATTATTTTTAGGCTATAGTGGCCCCGGCTTTTCAGGGGTTTGCAAGCGGTTGTTGCGTCTTCGGTTCCGAGCGACATAAGGTGGCCGGGACGAAGCCTTATTTTCGGGGTCCGGTAATGTCACGTATTCCCGCTTCCGCAGGTGTGGCGCTGGCCGGGCTGTTGCCGCTGTCCGCGCTCGCCCTCGGGCTCGGCGAGGTCGAGCCGAAGTCCTATCTCAACCAGCCCTTCGCGGCCGACATCCCGGTGTTCGCCGAGACGGCGGCCGAACTGGCCGGCCTGAAGGTCAGCCTGGCCTCGCCAGACACCTTTGCCCAGTACGGCCTGCCATCGCCCGGCGCGGTCGGCGACTTCAACTTCGCCGTGGTGCCGGGTGCCCGTGGCGGGGTGATCCACGTCACTTCCACACGCCCGGTGACCGAGCCCTTCCTGACGCTGTTGCTCGAGATCCAGTGGCCACAGGGCCGCCTGTTGCGCGAATACACGGTCCTGCTCGATCCGCCGGCCTTTACCGGTGGTGCCGTGCGCCAGCCGGTGCAGGCGCCGGCTTCCACGGCTCCTGCGATGGCCGCTCCTGTCGCCACGGCACCGCCGGCGACGGGTGGCGCAGCTCCCGGCCCGGCGGCAGTGGCATCGGCCAGCGCTGGCGATGCCACGCACACCGTCGAGCGCAACGAGACGCTCTGGGGCATTGCCGAACGCCACCGCCCGGAGGGTGGCGTCGACATCAACCAGGTGATGATGGCCATCTACCGGGCCAACCCGCAGGCCTTCGCGGGCAACATCAACCGGCTGAACGCGGGTGCCGTGTTGCGCATTCCCGACCAGGCCAGCATCGCCGGCACGGAACGCAGCGAGGCTGATGCGGAGGTGCATCGCCAGTACCAGGAGTGGCAGCAGGCTGCCCCGCAGGCTCCGGCCGCGCGCCTGGAACTCGTGCCGCCGCCGGCCGAAACGGCCGGAGCGGCTGCCGCCTCGCCGGCCGCCGCCGGTCCCGCCAGCCCGAAACTGGCGGCCGAGGTGGAAGAGAGCCGCCGGCTGCTGGCGGTAAAGGACGCCGAGCTGCAGGCCCTGCGCAAGCGGGTGGCCGATCTCGAAAAGCAGGGCGGTTCCGTTGCTGTTCCCGGACCGACGCCCCCGCCGGCCACCGGAGGGGACATCGAGGCCGAGACGGCGGAGCCGCCGGCCGGAACCCCGGCGACCACCACTCCAGGAGCGGCCGAGGCACCGGCAACCGGCGAGGCTGCGGCACCTGCCCAGCCGGTGCGCGCCCGCCCGGCGGAGCCGGCGCGGCCCAAGGCCGGGGGCCAGGGTGTCGTTGGCACCATCGGCGAGTTGCTCGGTTCGATCTGGCTGTGGCTGGCCGCCGCGGTGGTGCTGGTGGGCGCCCTGCTGGTCGCCCGGCGCCGGTCCGGTACCGGGGAACGCGCGGCCTGGCAGCCGACGCCGGCCCGGGGCAGGCCTCGGGATGCGGCGCAACCCGTGCCCGCCCCGAAGGATGACATGATCGTCATCGAGGAGCGGGCGCAGGCCACGGGCGGCCTCGAGCGCCGCACGGCGCCACGGGGCGAGGAAGAGACCGCGCTCGAGCGCACCATCAGCACCGAGAGCGGGATCAACCTCGACCAGTCTGATCCGCTGGCGGAAGCCGAATTCCATGTGGCCTATGGCTTGTACGACCAGGCCGCCGACATCCTCACCGCCGCCATCGCTCGCGAGCCGGCCCGGCGCGAGCTGCAGCTGAAGCTGCTCGACGTATTCTTCGGCTGGGAGAACCGCGAGGGCTTCCTCAAGGGTGCCCGGGCGCTGCGCGAGCGTCTCGGCAGCGAGGCTGACCCGGACTGGAAGCGGGTCTGCATCATGGGCAAGCAGCTCTGTCCCGGCGAAGCGCTGTTCGCCGGAGCGGCTGCTCCGGCCGCCGAAGAGATGGACCTGGCCTTCGGGAGTGACGAGGGGGCCACGGCCGACAGGGATTCGGGTGGCGATACCGGCCTGGACTTCGACCTGAGCGGCATCGAGCTCGATGCCGACGCACCGACGAAGATCGCCCCGTCCATGCGCGCCGTGCAGACGCAGGAAATCCCCACCATCGAGGCGCCCGGACCCGGCCCGGCCTCGACCATGGAAACCCCGACCCTCGAGAGCCCCGAGCTCTCCCCGACCATGGAAACGCCGACCATCGAGACCCGCGCGGTCGGCCGCACCATGGAGACCCCGACGCTCGAGGCTCCCGGGATCGCCGGCACCGCGCGCCTGCAGGGCCTGCACGCTGCGGAGGAGCACTACGACCAGACCGCGGAGATCGACCTCGAGGACCTCGGGCTCGACCTCACGGGGCTCGACGAGGCCGCCCGCGACATGGCGACCGGGCTGCAGGAGGCCCTGCCGGGCGGGGGAGGCATCGACTTCGACCTGAGCGATGCCGCTGCCGGCGGCGATGGCGACGAGGGTACCGCCGGGATCGAGGGCGGCCCGACGCTCGACCAGTTCAACAGCGCGCTGGCCCGGGCGGATGCCGGACCCGCCGGGGTGGCGGGCGACGACACGGCGGAACAGCCGGCCATCCAGTTCCCGGACGATGCCACGCTGTCGACCCAGCGCCTCGGCGCCACCAGCGACCAGCTGGAGTCCCTGGACCTGGATCTCGGTTTCGGCGAGACGGACGTGGCGGGTTCGGACCTGACCAGTACCGGCATCAAGGCGATCAGCGGGCGGCGTCCGGAGGACCCGACCATGACCGAGGTCGGCACCAAGCTCGACCTGGCACGCGCCTACATGGACATGGAAGACAAGGATGGTGCCCGCAGCATCCTCAACGAGGTGCTCGAGGAGGGTGACCCCGGGCAGCGCCAGGAGGCGCGCCAGCTCCTCGACAGCCTGAACCAGTAGCCGCCGGCGTGCCGGCTGGCCCCGGACCCGCGCAGCCTGCTGCCTGCCATGCCCCGCCTGGCCATCGGCCTGGAGTACGACGGCACGCCCTTCTGCGGCTGGCAGCGCCAGGAGCATGCGCGCTCCATCCAGGCCGAGGTGGAGGCCGCACTCTCGCGCGTGGCTGACGCGCCGGTGGTGGTCGCCGCTGCCGGGCGCACCGACGCCGGCGTCCATGCCCTGGGCCAGGTGGCGCATTTCGACACCACGGCGGTGCGCGCGGACCATGCCTGGCTGTTCGGCGCCAACAGCCTCCTGCCACCTGAGATCGCCATCAGCTGGGTGCGGCCGGTGGCGGCCAGCTTCGATGCGCGCTATTCGGCCCTCGCCCGCACCTACCACTATCTCATCCTCAACCGCCCGGCGCGCCCGGCACTGCGGCACAACCGCGTGCTGTGGGTGCGCGGTGCACTCGATGCCGGTGCGATGCAGGCGGCGACTCCCGCGCTGCTCGGCGAGCACGACTTCAGCGCCTTCCGTGCCGCCGGCTGCCAGGCGCGCTCGCCAATGCGCGAACTGCACAGGCTCGAGGTCACCCGCAGCGGCCCCTGGATCCTCGTGGAGTGCCGCGCGAATGCCTTCCTGCACCACATGGTGCGCAACATCGTCGGCTCCCTGCTGCGGATCGGCCGGGGCGAGGCCCCTCCCGGCTGGCTCGCCGGGGTCCTGGCGGGGCGGGACCGCCGGGCTGCGGGCATGACGGCCGCGGCCTCCGGCCTGTACCTGAGCCGCGTGCATTACGCGGAGGACGCCGGCCTGCCCGTGCCCGAGGGGCTGCGGGCCGGTGATCTGTGAGCGCCAGTTGATTATCATGCAGGCCGCATGACCTGGTTCGAAAAACTGATGCCGTCACGGATCAAGACGGAGCGCAAGACGCGCTCGGTCCCCGAGGGCATCTGGATCAAGTGCCCGGAATGCGGCGCACAGCTCTACCGGGCCGAACTCGAGCGCAACCTCTATGTCTGCCCGAAATGCAGCCACCACATGCGGATCTCGGCCCGCAGCCGCCTGGAGGTCTTCCTCGACCCGGACTCCGGCCGCGAGATCGGCGAGCGGCTGGTGCCGCAGGACCCGCTGAAGTTCCGGGACAGCAAGCGCTACCGCGACCGCCTCAGCCAGGCGCAGAAGGAGACCGGCGAGAACGATGCGCTGGTGGCGATGACCGGCCTGCTGAAGGGCCAGCCCGTGGTGGCGAGCGCCTTCGAGTTCCGCTTCATGGGCGGCTCCATGGGTTCGGTGGTCGGCGAGAAGTTCGCCCGTGCCGCCACCTACAGCCGGGACAACCGGATGCCGCTCATCAACTTCTCGGCGAGCGGCGGGGCCCGCATGCAGGAGGCGCTGTTCTCGCTCATGCAGATGGCCAAGACCAGTGCCGTGCTGGCCGCGCTGTCCGAGGCGCACATCCCGTTCATCTCGGTGCTGACCGATCCCACGACCGGCGGCGTCTCGGCGAGCCTCGGCATGCTGGGCGACATCAATATCGCGGAGCCGAAGGCGTTGATCGGCTTCGCGGGTCCGCGGGTGATCCAGCAGACCGTCCGTGAAACACTGCCCGAGGGGTTCCAGCGCAGCGAGTTCCTGCTCGAGCACGGCGCGATCGACATGATCGTCGACCGCAGGCAGATGCGCGGGGAGATCGCCGCGCTCCTCGCCAAGCTGATGAAGCGTCCGCCCCCGGGGGACTGAGGGCAGGCCGGTGGCGCAGCGCTCCCTGCAGGAGTGGCTTCACTGGCAGGAGTCGCTCCATCCGCGCTGGATCGACCTGGATCTCGGCCGCGTGCGCGCCGTGTTCGACCGCCTGTGCGTGGCGCGTCCGGCGGGCCCGGTCTTCACGGTGGCGGGCACCAACGGCAAGGGCTCGACGGTGGCGCTGCTCGAGGCCTTCCTGCTGGCGGCCGGGCGCCGTCCTGGTGCCTACACGTCCCCGCACCTCCTGGCGTACAACGAGCGGGTGCGCATCGCCGGCGTGGCTGTCGCGGATGCCGCCCTGCTGGCCGCCTTCGGACGCATCGAGGCGGTGCGTGCCGACACGCCCCTCACCTTTTTCGAATACGGCACGCTGGCGGCCCTGGTGGCCTTCCAGGCAGCCGGTTGCGACAGCTGGGTTCTCGAGGTGGGCATGGGCGGGCGGCTGGATGCCGTCAACATCATCGACGCCGACTGCGCGCTGATCACCACCGTGGACCTCGACCACCAGGAATTCCTCGGCGACACGCGCGAGAAGATCGCGGCGGAGAAGGCCGGTGTCATGCGCCCGGGCCGGCCGGTCTTCTACGGTGACGAGGCGGTGCCAGCCGCCATCCTCGGGGCGGCAGCCGGCTGCGGCGCGCGCCTGCGCCGCCTGGGTGCCGGCTTCAGTTTCACGGCCAGCCGTCCATGCTGGTCCTGGCAGGGGGAGCAGGCACGGCTTGAGGGACTGGTGTATCCGCCAGGGGGCACGCCGGCCCAGCTGCGCAACATCAGCCTGGTGCTGGCTGCCATCGAGCAGTACGACCCGGCGCTCATCGGCGATGTTGTCGCAGTCAATGCGCTCATCCTCAGGGCAAGGCCGCCCGGGCGTTTCCAGGTGGTGCGGCGCGAGCACGAGTGGGTGCTCGATGTGGCGCACAATCCGCAGGCGGCGGCGACCCTGCGGGCCCAGCTCGAGACGCTCCCGCCGGCGGCCGACACCACCGTGGTGATCGGCCTGCTCGGTGACAAGAGCCTCGATGGGTTCCTCGCCCCGCTCGGTCCGCTCGCCAGCCGCTGGGTGGCCTGCAGCGTCGAGGATCCGCGGGCGCGGGACGGCGCCAGCATCGCCGCGGCGCTGCGTGAATCGGGCGCTGCGGAAGTCATCGCCGCGGGCAGCGTGGCCGATGCGCTGGCCCGCGCCCGCAGCCTTGCGCCAGCGGGCGGGCGCATCGTGGTCTGCGGTTCCTTCCGCGTGGTCGGCCCTGCGCTGCAGTGGCTTGGCCTATACTGAGCGCCGGTCCGGGGGCGCTGTTTCATGGAGCGAAAACTGCAGGAGCGGATGGTCGGCGCCGGCGTCCTCGTGCTGGTCCTCGTCGTCATCGGCCCGCTGCTCCTCGATGGCGGCCCGCAGCGCGAGGTCGACCCGCAGGCCATCCCGGGCCAGCGCAGCGACGAACTGCACACCCAGACCATCGACCTGCGCGCCACCGGCGCCAGCCGGCCGCCGGCAGCGGTGGCCCCGGCCGTTGCCGTTCCACCGCCGCCTCCGGTGCCCGCCGAACAGCCGCTTGCCGAGCCGCCCCCGAGCGCGGCTGCCGCCCCGGCCCCGGCTGTGGCAGCTCCCGTGCCCACGCCAGCAGCGCTGCCCGCTCCCGCTGCGGGTCAGCCGGCGAAGGAGGCCGTTGCAGCCGCCGCCCCGGCGACGGCTGCGGAGAGGGTCACCCAGCCCGCGGCCAGCGCCGCGCGTCCTGCGGCGGGTGGGGCCTGGCTGGTGCAGGTGGGCACCTTCAGCCAGAAGGACAATGCGGAGCGACTGGTGGCGGAGCTCAGGGCACGGGGCTTTGCCGCCGTGCCCAGCGCATCGGGCAGCGGTGGCCGCACGCTGTACCGGGTCCGCGTCGGGCCTGCGGGATCACGCGAGGCGGCAACCACGCTGGCCGGGCGCCTGGCCGCCGCGGGCCATCCCGGGCATGTGGTGGCGCAGTAGGCGCAGCCGGCCGATGACCGCCCTCGACTACGCGCTGATCGTCATCGTGCTCGGCTCGGCCGTGGTGGGCCTGTTTCGCGGGCTGTTCCGTGAGGCCATGTCGCTGGTGGTCTGGATCGCGGCGGTGTGGGCGGCCGGGCGCTTTGCCGGCGCTGTCGCGCCCTACATGGCGCGCTGGCTTGCGAGCCCTGCGCTGGAGCTGTGGGCCGCACGCCTCGCCGTGCTGATCGGCGTGCTGCTCCTCGGCGGCATCCTCACCTGGCTCGTCTCCATGGCGCTTCACGACAGCGGGCTGGGGGCGGGCGACCGGGCCGCCGGCATGGCCTTCGGCGTGGCCCGTGGCGTGTTCCTGGCGGGAGTCGTCCTGCTGATGCTGCGTGCTGCCGGTGTCGGCGACGAGCCTTGGTGGCGCGAGTCGAAACTGCTACCGTATGCCATTCCCGTGGCCGACACCCTGCAGGAGGCTGCGAAGCAGGAGTTTGGCAGGCCCGGATCACGGCCAGCCCGGGATCCGGGCAGGGTCGGCAGCTAGGAGCGCTCAGCGTGTGTGGCATCGTCGGCATCGTGGCGCGCAGGCCGGTCAACCAGGGGCTGTACGACGCCCTGACGGTCCTCCAGCACCGCGGCCAGGATGCCGCTGGCATCAGCACCGAGCACGAAGGCACCCTGTACAGCCGCAAGGCGCTCGGCCTGGTGCGCGATGTGTTCCACGAGCGCCACATGCTGCGCCTGAGGGGCAACATGGGCATCGGGCACACCCGCTACCCGACCGCCGGATGCTCGAGTTCCTCCGAAGCCCAGCCGTTCTACGTCAACTCGCCCTATGGCATCTGCCTCGCCCACAACGGCAACCTGACCAATGCGGCGGAGCTGAAGGAACTGCTGGTCAACCACGACCGGCGACACCTGAACACCGGTTCCGACACCGAGGCGCTGCTCAACGTGTTTGCCGACGAGCTGCAGCGCCAGGATGGCCCGAAGCTGACCGCCAGTGGCGTGTTCGCGGCAGTGGCCGGCGTGCACCGGCGCTGCCGCGGGGGCTATGCGGTGGTGGCCATGATCCTCGGCCATGGCATCGTTGCCTTCCGCGATCCGAACGGCATCCGCCCGATCTGCCTGGGGAGGCGGGAGGCCGAGGAGGGGCCAGAGTACATGGTGGCCTCCGAGAGCGTCGCCATGGACGCGCTGGACTTCCGGCTGGTGGGCGACCTGGCCCCGGGCGAGGCCGTCTTCATCGAGGCGGGCGGTCGCCTGCACCGCCAGCAGTGTGGCGCACCACGCAGCTACACCCCGTGCATCTTCGAGTTCGTCTACTTCGCGCGGCCGGATTCCATCATCGACCGCATCTCGGTCTACAAGTCGCGCCTGCGCATGGGCGAGCGGCTTGCCGAGAAGATCCTGCGCGAGCGCCCCGGCCACGACATCGACGTGGTGATCCCCATCCCCGATTCCAGCCGCACCAGCGCGCTGGAAGTGGCCCACCGCCTCGGCGTGAAGTATCGGGAAGGGTTCATCAAGAACCGCTACATCGGCCGCACCTTCATCATGCCGGGCCAGGCGTTGCGCATGCAGTCGGTGCGGCGCAAGCTCAATGCCATCGACCTGGAGTTCCGGGACAAGAACGTGCTGCTGGTGGACGATTCCATCGTGCGCGGGACCACCTCCCGGCAGATCATCGAGATGGCGCGCGAGGCCGGCGCGCGGCGCGTGTACTTTGCCTCCGCGTCGCCGCCGGTGCGCCACCCCAACGTCTACGGCATCGACATGCCGGCCACCCGCGAGCTGGTGGCTGCCGGGCGCTCCGAGGGCGAGGTCGCGCGGCTCATTGGCGCCGACTGGCTCATCTACCAGGACCTCGACGACCTGGTGCGCGCGGTGCGTTACGACAACGGCGACATCGTCGAGTTCGATACCTCCTGCTTCTCGGGCCGCTACGTCACCGGTGACGTGACCGACGCCTACCTCGCCCGGCTCGAGGCTGAGCACAGTGACGATGGCCGCGCGCGCAGCGGCCAGGGCGCGGGGGACGGTGACGATGACGATGTCGCAGGCGTGGACGAATTCCCGTCGCGTTCGCGGGCCGGTGCAGCCTGACTGCGGGCCGGGGCAGCGTCGCGTGTGGCGGCAGTCGGGCAGGCATGGGCAGGCCGCGCGTCTTCATCATTGACGACCATGCCGACTTCCGGCGGCTGCTGGGGCACCACATCAGCGCCCGCTGGCCGGATGCCGAGCTGCAGTACTACGACCCGGTGATCGCCGGGCGCCTGCCGGCGACCTTCGCGGGTGCCGGCAGCGACATCGTCCTGCTCGGTCATCCCGCCGCCCACGCTGATGCGCTGGAGTGGCTGCGCCAGCTGCGCAGCGTGCCGCACTGCCCGCCGGTGGTCTTCCTCGGCAATGGCGATGAGCGCCAGGTCGTCGCTGCCATCAAGGCCGGCGCCGAGGACTACATCACCAAGGCCACGCTGAGCCATGCCCGGCTGGTGGAGGTGCTGGAGCAGGTGCAGGCCGGCCGTGCGGTGCCCGGTACCGGCAAGGCGGCAATACCGCTGCCGCCGGGCGGCATGCCGGGGCTGCCCGGCTACGGCTTCCTGCGCGTGCTGAGCGAGGGTGACATCTCGAGCGTATACCTGGCCCGCGAGCGCGCCGGCGGCCGGATCGCCGTGCTGAAGGTCCTGCGCCAGGTGCCGGATGCGGGAACGGACCGTCACTTCGACCGCTTCCTGCAGGAGTACGAACTCATCGCCCGGGTCGACCACCCCAACGTCGTGCGCATCTTCGACCTCGGGGTGGCCGATGACCACGCCTACATCGCCATGGAATACTGCAGCCGCGGCAGCCTCAAGCGGCGCATCACGGCGGGGATCAGCAGCGAACAGGCCTTTGCCTGGATGCGGGTCATCGCCGGGGCGCTCGCGGCGCTGCACGCCGTGGGCATCTATCACCGCGACCTCAAGCCGACCAACATCATGTTCCGCGAGGACGACAGCCTGGTGCTGATCGATTTCGGCCTGGCCAAGCAGGCCCAGTTCAAGGCGGGCATCACCGGCACCGGGGCCATCTTCGGCACGCCGTACTACATGAGCCCGGAGCAGGGTAACGGCAGCATCGTCGACCAGCGCAGCGACATCTACAGCCTGGGGGTGGTGTTCTACGAGATGCTGACCGGTGCCAGGCCCTTCGAGGGCGAGGTGGCGATGGCGGTCATCATCCAGCACCGTGAGGCGCCGGTGCCGTGCCTGCCCGGCAGCCTGGCACGCTTCCAGCCGGCCATCGACCGCATGCTCGCCAAGCGTCCCGAGGACCGCTTCCAGTCCGCCGACGATGTGCTGGCCTGGCGGCCGGCTGCCCAGGCGCCAGCCTCAGCCGAAGGACAGTGAGTGCAGGGCGGGGCCGGCCGCCGTCCAGGCGAGCACGCTGCCCTGCTCGTACCAGGCCCCCAGCACTGCACGCGTCGCCGCCCGGCCATCGAGATCGAACGCGTGGATTGCCGGCCGGTGCGTGTGGCCATGCACCAGCCGCAGCACGCCCGCCCGGCGCATCGCCGCGGCAACGGCAGCCGCATTCACGTCGGTGATCCGCTCCGGCTGCTGCGCGGCGCGCCGGCGGCTGCGCCGGCGGCCTTCGGCGCCGGCAGCGCGGCGCCAGGCGCGTGGCAGTGCCAGGAACAGCCGCTGCAGGCGCGGGTCGTTCACCCGGCTGCGGTAGCGCTGGTAGGCGTGGTCATCGGTGCACAGCAGGTCGCCGTGCATCAGCAGCACCTGCTCGCCACCGATCCCTGCCACGAAGGGGTCGGGCAGCAGGCGCGCGCCGGTCTGCGCGGCGAAGCGCGGCCCGAGGAGGAAGTCGCGGTTGCCCCGCATGACGCTGCAGGCATGGCCGCCACGGGTGTATGCAGCCAGGGCTGCGGTGACTTCACGGGCGAGCGGCTGGTCGTCGTCATCGCCGATCCAGAACTCGAAGAGGTCCCCGAGTATGTAGAGGTGGGCGGCGTCGCGGGCCGCGCCGGCGAGGAAGGCGAGGAAGGCGGCCGTGGCTTGCGGTCGCGCCGGGTCGAGGTGCAGGTCCGAGATGAACAGCGCGCTGGTCACGGGCTGGCGAGCAGCACCACCTTGCGGATCACCACCGGCTGGACCGGCACGTCGGCCTGATCCTTGCGCGCCGCGATCGCCCGGTGGCCGATTTCATCCACGACTTCCATGCCCTCGACCACCTCGCCGAACACGGCATAGCCCCAGCGGGTGGGCTTGGGGTCCAGCGTCACGTTGTCCGCCAGGTTGATGTAGAACTGGGCGTCGCCGGAATGCGGCTCGGTGCCGCGGGCCATGGCGATCGTGCCGCGGTGGTTGGACAGGCCGTTGCCCGATTCATTGGGGACGGGCGGGTGCGGGGATTTGAGTGTCATGTCTTCCTGGTAGCCGCCACCCTGGATGATGAAGCCGGTGACGACGCGGTGGAAGATGGTGCCCTCGTAGAAGCCCTCGCCGGCGTATTGCAGGAAATTCTTCACGGTGAGCGGTGCCCGCTCGGGTTCGAGCTGGACGACGATGTTGCCCGCGCTGGTCTCGATGCGCACCTGTGGCGGCCCGGCGAGGGCCGCGCCGGCGACGGCGGCGAGGACCAGTGCCAGGCAGCTGCGGAAGCGGAGGCCTGGCGCGGCCATTACGCCACCCCGGCCCGCTCGCCCGGCGCCACTTCCAGCAGGCGGCTGCCCGCGATGGCGGCGTCGAGCGTGTTCTGCAGCAGCATTGCCACGGTCATCGGCCCGACGCCACCCGGCACCGGGGTGATCCAGGCGGCGCGTTCCTGCGCGGAGGTGAAGTCCACGTCACCGGCCAGCCTGCCATCGGGCAGGCGCGTGATGCCGATGTCGAAGACCACGGCGCCGGGCTTGATCCAGTCACCCGGGATGAGCCGGGGCTTGCCGACGGCGACTGCGAGGATGTCGGCGCTCGCCACGCAGCTGCGCAGGTCACGGGTGAAACGGTGGGTCACGGTGGTCGTGGCGCCGGCCAGCAGGAATTCCAGTGCCAGCGGCCGTCCGACGTGGTTGGATGCACCGACCACGACGGCGTGCTGCCCCTTCGCATCCACGCCGATCCGCTGCAGCAGGGTCATGACGCCGAACGGGGTGCAGGGGCGCAGCACCGGGATGCGCTGGGCGAGGCGCCCGACGGTGTAAGGGTGGAAGCCGTCCACGTCCTTGACCGGGCTGATGTGCTCGATGACCGCCAGCTCGTTGATGTGCGCCGGCAGCGGCAGTTGCACCAGGATGCCGTCGATGGCCGGGTCGTCGTTGAGCCGGGCGATGAGGCCGAGGAGTTCGGCCTCGCTGGTGCCGGCGGGCAGGTCGTAGTCCCGGGCGAGGATGCCGACTTCCTCGCAGGCTGTGCGCTTGTTGCGCACGTAGATGCCGGAGGCCGGGTCACTGCCCACCAGGACCACCGCGAGGCCCGGGGCGCGGTGGCCGGCGGCGCGCCGCGCATCGATGCGGCTGCGGATCTCGGCGCGGATGTCCCGGGAGATCACGCGTCCATCGATGAGTCGGGCGGGCATGGCGGGTCGCGGGGCTCGGCTGTTGCAGGAGGGCGGGTGTCCGGCGCACACCATACCAGACGCGCTGTGCTCCACAAGGCAACCAGGGACCTGAGCAGGGCATTTGACGGGCCGTGGGCGCGTCCTTATGATCCTGCGGCCCAAGTGCAGGGCGGCTATAATGGGCATGCACGTGGTCCGGCCAGCAGGCATGTCGGGGCATAGCGCAGTCTGGTAGCGCATCTGCTTTGGGAGCAGAGGGTCGGCGGTTCGAATCCGTCTGCCCCGACCAATCTTCCTGGCGCTTCACGCCGGCAACGGCGGTGGCGCGAGGCCCACGGCAGGAGCAGGGCGCCTGTAGCTCAACGGATAGAGCACCGGCCTTCTAAGCCGGGGGTTGCAGGTTCGATTCCTGCCAGGCGCGCCAGTTGCCGCGCCCGGGCTGGAATGGTGTGCGATGGTGGACGTAGCTCAGTTGGTAGAGCCCCGGATTGTGATTCCGGCCGTCGTGGGTTCGAGTCCCATCGTCCACCCCAGTTCGCGGCAGGCCGTCGCAACGGCGGCAGACAGACAAGAGGCGTGGGTCGTTAGCTCAATTGGTAGAGCAGCGGACTCTTAATCCGTTGGTTGTAGGTTCGATTCCTACACGGCCCACCATCTCCCCGGCCTCGATGGCCGGCCCGGCACAGGCCGGGCTGGCGATTGCGTGAGGCCGCAACGGCCTCCGGACGGTCGGGTTGCCCGGGAAGCCGCCCCGGCACTCACGCATCGCCAGGACTCCCGGCTAGTTCGGCCGCCCGCCCGCCACCACGTTGGGCTTGCGGTTGTCGGCGACGGCGCCGATCAGCCAGTGGCCGTCCTTGCGCACCATCAGGTAGACCTCGGTGAACTCATCCTTCTTGGCTTCCGGCTGGTCGCTCCGGTGCGACATCGTGGTGATCTTGGCCCACACGGTGGCGATATCGCCGTCGGCATGGTTCCCGGTGATCTCGGCCGTTCGGCTATAGCTCTTGGTGGCGGCGATCACGGTGGAGCCGACCATCATCCAGTGCGAGCGCAGGTCGCCGCTGAGGCTCTCGGCCTGGTCGCCGCCCATGCCCGGGTGGGCCTGCCGCAGCGTGAACTGCACGCTGCCAGGGGCGAAGTAGGTGGCGGCCTTCTGGAGGTCCTTCGCGGTGACGGCGGCATTGAACGCCGTGACGATGGCCGCCGGCCCGCTGGTCTCCGCGGCCGGGTCCGCCCACACGGCAGGAGCGGTGAGGGCGGCGCCGAGGAGGGCGATGGCGATGGGGCGGGTCAGGAAATGCATGCGTCATTCTCCGTTGGTGGAACAAGGGGTCAGCTATTGTTGCGCTCGCGCCTGGCGGCGTCGAGGAATTCCTCGTCCACGAGCGCAACGCCGCGCTCGCGGGCCGTGGCGATGAGGCGTTCGAGCGCGGATTGCAGGAATGGGCGCGGGACCCCGGTGAGCCGGGCGCAGGCGCCATCGCTGAAGCGGATCTTTTCGTCCAGCCGGTTGGCGAGGTAGGCAACCGTCTGGCGTTCGCTGCCGGGCACGGCAGGAGCGGGGATGGCAAACGGCTTGCCATGCTCGGCAAACCAGAATTCGCCGCGGGCCCGGAAGCCGTAGAAGATGGGCATGTTCGGGAAATTCCGCCCTTCCTCGACGCCGGCGCGAAACCGGGACTTGAGCAGGACGTTGTCGATCCGCAGCACGAACTTGCCAGTGCCCGGGTCACCCGGGCGTAGCGGACCCATTTCCACGTCCATGCCGTCATCCCAGGTGCACTCGATCACCTGGAAGGCCTCGGCGATGATCTGGGGAAACCAGGGGTCGGCCCGGCTTCCGGCCACGGGCGAGGGTCGCAGCGTGAACGGGTTGGCCTTGCGTTTGTCTTCCGCTGACTGTCCCGGGTAGCCGAGGCGCGTGATGTTGCGCAGGCGTTCGACGTCGCCCTCGAGGTAATTCAGCGCGCAGCGCTTCGTGCGGCGGATGTTGGTGGCCGTCGCACTGGTCGGCCGGCTGATGAGCAGCATGGCGTAGGGCTCGGCCACGTTGAACGGGAAGCACAGGGCGTGCGGCCCGATCCCGGTCTCGCCAGTCTCGCTGACCGTGGTGACCAGCGCGAAGGACATGGGGACGTAGGCGCAGCTCTGGTAAAAGTTGTCCCGTGCGCCGAGGCGCACAAACGCTTCCTGCGGGTCGTCTGGGCTGCTGTCCATGCGGGTCTCCTGTAGCCGGGTGAGTTCAATAGCACAGCAGCAGCGACAGCCAGCTGACCTGCGTCAGCCGGGAGGGGCCGGGGCACAGAGTCGGCCCTCGTCGGGCAACGGCATTTAAGATATTGTAATCATGGCGTAAACAATCCGGCCGAGGCTAGGGACACTCTGATTTACCTGCCATCAATGCGGCACAATGCGATATCTGAGGAGTGATCGCATGAAGCAGCAGACGCTGGGCGGCTTTGAGAAGTTCGGGAAGACCACGCGCCGGGCGCAGTTCCTGGC
>JADYZO010000095.1 GCA_020853135.1 Gammaproteobacteria bacterium | reverse complement strand
TCCGGACTCCGGACAGCGCGCAGCGGGCGCCCTTGAGCGCAACCTCATCCAGGACGGAAAAGCTCGCTGGCCGGCGGGAATCGCCCGCAGGGATTCCCGCCTACATCCGTGCCGTGGGCACGGCCGTTGACCAGGAGGACAAGGAATACCTGCGGCGCAAGCTCGGACGCAAACTGGGCAAGTTCACGCGGGCGATCCAGCGGGTGAGCGTGCGGATCGATGACGTCAACGGCCCGCGCGGCGGCATCGACCAACGCTGCGTGATCAAGGTGACGCTGATCGAACTGCCCGCCGTCATCATCGAAGCCAGCAGCGATTCCCTGCAGGGCGCGATGGACGATGCGCTGGCGCGGGTGGACCGTGTGGTGAAGCAGGCGGTGCAGCGGCGCCGGGCAAAGCCGCTCAGGGGGCGCCAGACCGTCAAGCGCTAGGATCCTTCCGGTTGCAACCCCTTGCGGCCGGGCAGCCGGATCTGCCCGGCGCCGGTCAACCGCAGGTCGTGCGGTGCGTTGGCAGGGAGGGCTCACCGGGAGCAGACCCATGACCACAGAACAGGCCGCCGCCGCGGCCAACCGCTTCGGCCTGGGCGCACGCCCGGGGGACCTGCCGGCAATTGGCAGTGAGCCGCGCGGCTGGCTGCTGGCGCAACTCGGTCCGGCGCCGCCGATCGACTCCTTCGACGGTTTGCCGGACAGCAGGGACTACCTCGCGGACTATGACGCGTTCCAGCAGGAGCAGCGCGAGCGTCGCGAGCGCCGGGCGCAGGGGGATGCCGATGCTGCCAAGGGTGGCGGCGGGCGCCGCCGCCTGCAGCAGCAGGTGCAACAGGAGCTCGCCGTGCGACAGGGCGTGGCGGTGGCCAGCGATGCCGGATTCCGCGAACGGCTGGTGCGGTTCTGGTCCAACCACTTCGCGATTTCGGTGGACAAGTTCCGTGCGGCATCCTTTGCCGCTCCTATGGAGCGCGAGGCGATCCGGCCCCATGCCACCGGCCGGTTTGCCGACCTGCTGCTGGCGGTGGAGCGCCACCCCGGGATGCTGCTGTATCTCGACAATGCCCAATCGGTTGGCAACGACTCGCGTCTGGCCGACATGGGGCGCCGGCGTGCCGTCGCCAACCCCCGGGCGCGTGCGCGCGGGCTGAATGAAAACCTTGCCCGCGAGATCATGGAGCTGCACACACTGGGTGTGGACGGCGGCTACACGCAGGCCGACGTGATCGAGTTCGCGCGCGCCATCACCGGCTGGGGGGTGGCGCGGCGCGGCGAGGCCGGGCGGGGCGATTCCGGTTTTGCCTTCCATGCCGGGGCACACGAGCCTGGTGCGCGCCAGGTGCTGGGCCGGCGCTTTGCACAGCAGGGTGAGGAGCAGGGCGTGGCGATCCTGCACATGCTGGCACTGCATCCCGCGACGGCCCGCCACCTGGCGCTGCAACTGGCCCGGCATTTCGTCGCCGACGACCCACCGCCCGCGCTGGTGGCACGGATGGCCACGGCCTATCTGGACAGCGGTGGTGAACTGACCGCCCTGTATCGCACCATGATCGATGACGATGCCGCCTGGTCGACCGCGGCGCGCAAGCTCAAGACGCCGGACGATTTCATGGTATCCGCGTTGCGCGCCTGCGCGCTGGGCTCAGGCGCCGACCTGGCGCTCGCGCTCCGGCTCCAGGGACAGATGGGGCAGCCGGTGTTCCAGCCGCGTTCGCCGGCAGGCTTTGGGGACCTGGCGGCCGACTGGGGTGGCCCGGATGCGCTGTTCAAGCGTGTGCAGGCGGCGCAGCTGCTGGCCGGGCGCCTGCCGGACAGGCCGGGGCTGACACCGCTGGCACTGGGCCAGCAGGCCCTGGGTGGCACGCTGGATGAGCAGACCGCCACCGCCTTGCGCCGTGCCGAATCCGTCCAGCAGGGCGTGGCCCTGCTGCTGGCCAGTCCGGCCTTTCAGTGGAGGGCGTGACGTGAACCTCGATCGTCGCGGCTTCCTCGCGCTGGGCGCAACCACAGTGGCCTGGTCGATGCTGCCCAGGTTCGCACTGGCCGCATCCTCCCCGGGCGACACCCGGTTCCTGCTCGTCCTGCTGCGTGGCGGGCTCGATGGCCTGCATGCCCTGCAGCCCATCGGTGATCCCGCATTTGCAGCACTGCGCGGAACCTTTGCACAAGCCGGAAGCCAGCCCGCCAGCCTGCGCCTGTCCACCGATTTCGCGCTCCATGGCAAGCTGGCCTTCTTCGCCGAGCTCTACGCCCGCAACGCGCTGGCGCCGGTGGTGGCCGTGGCGCCCCCGTATCGGCAGCGCTCGCATTTCGAAGCGCAGGACTGCGTGGAAAACGGCATGCCCGGCAGCAGCGGCGCCACGGGCTGGCTCAACCGGTGCGTGGCGGCGATGCCGGGCGCGAAGGGGCTGGCACTGGCCGCGGTGATGCCCCTGGCCATGCGCGGCAGCGGCGCCGTATCCACGTGGTCGCCATCGCTGGATGACGACCAGGTCGATCCGATCCTGTGGCAGCAGCTGCAGCTGCTCTACGCGGCCGACACCACGCTGGCCGCCAGCTTCCGTGCCATCGATACCGGCATGGAAGGCACAACCGGCGCGCGCCGCGGGGCCACCGGGCTGCGCCTGCCGCAGGCGCTGGCCGCTGCGGCAAAATTCATGGCGGCCCCCGCCGGCCCGCGGATCGGATTTGTCGAGGACACCGGCTGGGACACCCACAACGGCGAGCTGGGTATCCTCGACCGCAAGCTGGCCGAGCTCGATGCCGGGATGAAAGCTTTCCACGACGGCGCGCAGCCGGTCTGGGACAACACCGTCGTGGCCATCGTCACCGAGTTCGGCCGCACCGCCGCCATCAACGGCACCGGCGGCACCGACCACGGCACCGGCGGTGCGGCGTTCCTCGCCGGCGGCGCGGTGAAGGGCGGGCGCGTGCTCGGCGACTGGCCCGGCATCGGCCGCGCGCAGCTCAACGAAGGCCGTGACCTGCTGGCCACCACCGACATGCGCGGCCTGTTCAAGGGTGTGCTGCGCGAACACCTGCTGGTGGCCGATGCGGCGCTGGCAGGGCCGGTATTCCCGGACAGCGCCGGCGTGCGGCGATGCCCGGGCTGGTCAGGCAGGTGTCCGGCGCGAGGCCATCATGAATGTCCCCCGCAGCCGGGGGCAGCCTGGCAGCTGACGCCGGCCGTGGTGGCTTCCAGGCTGCCGATGAGCTGCGACAATTCCGCGCGACCCTGCCGGGTGAGGTACTCGGCAAGGCCGGCATTGATCTTCCGGCACACCAGCGGGTCATAAAACAGCGCGGTGCCGACACCCACCGCCGTCGCCCCGGCGATGATGAACTCCAGCGCATCGCGCGCGCTGGCGATGCCGCCTTGGCCGATGATCGGCACGTTGTGCTTCCTGGCCACCTGGTACACCTGCCAGGTCTTGAGCACCGCGATGGGGCGGATGGCGGGGCCGGAGAGGCCACCCTGGAGGTTGCCGAGCACCGGCCGGCGGGTCTCGACATCGACGGCCATGCCCATCAGGGTGTTGATCACCGCAAGCGCGTCGGCGCCGGCCTCGATGCAGCGGCGTGCGTTCTCCTGGATGTCGGTCTGGTTGGGCGAGAGCTTGGCGATGAGCGGCTTTTTCGTGGCCTGCCGGCAGGCGGCCATGACCTGGGCCGAGGCCTCGGGATAATTGCCGAAGGAGGCGCCGCCCTCCTTGACGTTCGGGCAGGAGATGTTGATCTCGATGGCGTCGATGGGCGAGTCATCGAAGCGCCGGCACACCTCGACGTATTCCTCGATGGTCGAGCCGCAGGCATTGGCAAAGAAATGGGTTTCGCCGAAGTCCAGCGTCGGCAGGATTGTCTGCACGACCGCATCCGCTCCCGGATTCTGCAGGCCGATGGAATTCAGCATTCCCGCCGGGGTCTCCCACACCCGGTGCGGCGGGTTGCCCAGGCGCGGGTGCAGTGTCGTGCCCTTGAGGACGACCGCGCCGGCGTCACGGTTCGAGAAGCCCGCCACGCGCGTGTATTCTTCGCCGAAGCCCACGCAGC
>JADYZO010000094.1 GCA_020853135.1 Gammaproteobacteria bacterium | reverse complement strand
GCCGATGCGCATCGATGTCGGCGTGGATCTGGCCACCTGCCCCGATGGCAATCTCGAGGCGAGCGCCGTCGATGCCGGTGGCTGGCACCACGGGATCGACGATGCCTGCACCCATGGCGCTGCCCCGGTGCACGGCGCGGTCACCCTGCACCCGGCCAGGTCGCCGCCCGCCACCGCACCCGGGGCCAGGCCACCGGCACCGCAGGACGCTCCATCCTGCGATCCCGCCACGTGGAATTGCAGGACCGGCGGGAAGTAGCCACCCGCCCAGCCTGGCTCCCGCACGCGCGGGCCTGCTATCCTGCGCGCCTTCGCGCCCTGCAACCCTGACGGAGTCAATCGATGCGCCGGATCACAAGCAGCGTAGCCATCAGCCTGCTGGCCATGGCCTCGGTGGCCCAGGCCGCCACCCCGGAGGACACCATCAAGTACCGCAAGGCGGTCATGGAGACCATGGCCGGGCACATCGCGGGCATCAGCATGATCTTCGGCGGCAAGATCGAGGCGCAGGAATACCTGCTGAGCCACGCCGAGGCGCTGGCCGCCGCAGGCGACGAGGTGGGCAAGCTGTTCCCGGCCGGCTCGGGCACCGGCAAGACCGAGGCGCTGCCCCTGATCTGGCAGGAAGGCGACGGTTTCCGCAAGGCGGCCGAAACCGCGAAGACCTCCACCGCGGCGTTGCGCGATGCCATCAAGGGCGGCGACAAGGCCGCCATCGGCAAGGCCCTCAAGTCCGTCGGGGACTCCTGCAAGGGATGCCACGACCGTTATCGCCACAAGGACTGATCCGCGCGGCGCTGGCCGCAGGCCTGCTCTGGGCTGCGGCCGCGCCGGCTGACCCCGCCCTCGAGCGCGGCCGCTACCTGGCGGCTGCGGGCGGCTGCGTGAGCTGCCACACCGAGGACCGCGAGGGGGCGGCGCCCTATGCCGGCGGCCGTGCGCTCACCACGCCGTTCGGGATCTTTTATTCGCCGAACATCACGCCCGACCGCAAGACCGGGATCGGCGGCTGGACCGCACAGCAGTTCGTCGCGGCCCTCCATGAGGGACGCAACCCGGCGGGCCGCGCGTACTTCCCCGCATTCCCCTATCCGGCCTATGCGGGGATGACGGCCGGGGACGCGCGCGCGATCTACGCCTACCTGATGTCGCTCGCACCCGTGGACCGGCCGAACCGGCCGCACGCGCTGCCCTGGTACCTCGACACCCGCTTGGCCGCGCGTGGCTGGCAGTGGCTGTTCTTCCGTCCCGCGCCCTTCACGCCCGATGCGTCACGCGACGCGGTCTGGAACCGCGGCGCCTACCTGGTCCGCCACCTCGGCCACTGCGGCGAATGCCACACGCCACGCAATGCGCTGGGCGCACTGCGGACCGGCCAGGAAATGGCAGGCAACCCGGCCGGCCCCGAGGACCGCAAGGTTCCCAACATCACGCCCGATGAGCGGGACGGCATCGGTGACTGGTCGCTTTCCGACATCGGGATGTTCCTCGAGATCGGCATGCTGCCCAATGGCGACTTCGCCGGTGCCGGCATGGGTCAGGTCATCGACGACAACACCTCACAGCTGACGGCCGAAGACCGCCACGCCATCGCCGTGTACCTGAAGGCACTGCCCCCGCAAGCGAAGCCGCGCTGAGCGCGCGCCCGCGCGGCGGTCAGATGCCGAGCTTGGCCAGGCTGTCGGCCACCTGGCCGAGGAGCGCAGCCAGCCGGGGGTGGCTCGCCTCCAGCCGCAGCGCGGCCTGCGCGAACTGGCCGGCATCGCCCGCGCGGGCCGGCTGGTCTGCCGCCAGCTGGCGGACATCCTGCAGCACCTGGTCGAGCAGCCGGCGCGACTCGGTATCGAGCGGACCTGCGCCGGCCAGTTCCCGGTGGAGTTCTGCCAGAAGCGCCTGCAGCCTGTCCTTGTCCATGGGTTCCCCGACCGGAATGCGCGGCAAATGAACCGCTGCATTATGCTCATCTCGCCGCGCCGCGGTCCACCGGCGGCCGACAGACATAACGCGACTTGCCGGCCGCCGTGCGCCACGTCACAGTTGGCGGGGATGGCGGTTGCTACAGTGTTCTTCAGGCAACAACCCAGAACAACAACCCAGAACAACAACGGGCCTCCCATGGATCGTTCCCCGGCCCAATACCTGGTCCCGGTGCGCAGCGAGCAGCTCCAGCCGGGCATGTACGTGGCGGAGCTCGACCGCTCCTGGCTGCACGCGCCTTTTCCGGCCACCGGGTTCCTGATCACCGACAGGTCGCAGATCGAACAGCTGCGCCGGCTCTGCCATCACGTCTACGTCGATGCCGCGCTCAGCGAGCCGTTGCCGGCAGATCTCGGCGCAGACAGCCAGGACCGCCCCCGCCCGGGCGGCGCGCCGCAGGACGCGGGCGGACGCCTGGCACGCGCCCGCGGGGCGCTCTCGGCAGCCCTGGATGCCGTGGCCGGCATCGTGCGCGATGCGCGCCACCGCGCGGGTATCGACGGTGCAGCCGTCGCGGCCAGCGCGGGATCGCTGGCGGAACAGGTAAGCCTCGATGCGGCGATGCTGCACTGCTGCCTGCGCACGGAGGAACACGGTGGCTACCTCTGCCGGCGCGCCGTCGGCACCGCCGTGGTGGCCACGATGCTGGCGCGGCAACTCGGCCTCGACCGCCAAACACTGCAGGAAGTCGCCACCGGCGCCTTGCTGCTGGACCTCGGCAAGATCGCCGTGCCGGTGCCCATCCTCGCCAAACCGGGTGCGCTGGTTGCCGGCGAGCAGGCCTATGTCCGGCACCACGTCGAGCGCGGGCTCGGACTGCTGGCCGGCGCGGGACTCCCGGAGCGCGCCGTGGAGATGATCGCCGCCCACCACGAACGCAGCGACGGCAGCGGCTACCCGCTCGAGCTGCGTGGCACGGCCATCCCCGTGTTCGGCAGGCTGGCCGCCATCGCCGATGTCTATGACGCCATGACGCTCAACCGCCGGTACGCCGCCGCGATGTCCCCCAGCGCCGCCCTGCGCCAGCTGCAGGGCCTGGGCGGGGAGAAGTTCGACGCGGCGCTGGTCGGCGAACTGGTGCGCGCGCTGGGCACCTACCCGACCGGCACCCTCGTGGAACTGGATGACGGCTGCGTCGGCCTGGTGCATGCCGGACCGGCACGCGATCCGCTGCAACCCGAGGTGCTGCTGACGCACGATGCGCAGCGGCGCCCGCTCGCCGTGCCAGTGGTGGTGGCCACCGGCGGCGCGGTCCAGGTCTTCCGTGCGCTGCCACCCGGCGCGGTACGCATCGCCCCGGCGGCCCTGGATGCCGCACCCGACTGGCCGCGCCGCGCCAGCGCCTGAGCCCCGCGCCGCGCGCTGCTGCTAGACTGGCTGCATGCCCGCCCTCGAGCTGTTCAGCTTTGCCGCCTGCCCCTACGCGCAGCGCACGCGCATGGTCCTCGCCGAGAAGGCGCTCGATTTCGACCTGGTGGAGATCGACCTCCACAACCGCCCGGCCTGGTTCAGGGAGGTTTCCCCCTACGGCAAGGTGCCCGTGCTGCGCCACGCGGGGCGCATCGTCTACGAGTCGGCCATCATCAACCAGTACCTCGACGAGGCCTTCCCCGCGCAGCCGCTGATGCCAGCCGACCCCTGGGGCCGTGCGGTGGCGCGGATCTGGATGGATTACTGCGACTCCCGCTACCTGCCGGCGGTGCAGCGCCTGATGGCCGGGCGCGGGGACGCCGCACGCCGCGCCGGGGCACAGGAGGCCCTGCGCGAGGTGCTGCGCTTCATGGAACACGAAGGCCTGCGCAAGCTCGGCGATGGCCCGTACTGGCTGGGCCCGGCGCCCACGCTGGTGGATTTCCACTACCTGCCGTTCTTCGAGCGCTTTGCCGTATACCAGGAACTGGCGGGAGCCGACTGGCCGGCTGATTGCACGCGGCTGCGCGGCTGGTACGAGGCCGCCGGCCAGCGGCCGAGCTTCATTGGCACCCGCCACACGCTCGACTTCCACCTCACGCAGCAACGCCAGCTGGAGGCACGGCGCGCGGCGGCCGCCGCGACGGCCCGGCCCGCGGCCACCTGAGCCGTTGCGTACAATTCCCTATATACCGGCTGTGCCGCCTTCGGCACCTTCGGGCAGGAATGAATCGCCTGGCACGGGTCCGTGCCAGGCCCTGACGGGAGTGATCCAGATGCTCAAGCTCAGTGCACGAACCACGGTCGGCGAACTCATGGCCGGCCCCCCGGCGCTCTACGCGACCCTGAAATCCACCGGCCTGTTCCGTGATGGCGATGATCCCGGTGTGATGCTTGGCCAGCTGTGCTGGAGCTTCGGCTTCAACCCGGCGATCCTCCTGATGATGCTCGAGGGCGCCAACGTGCCCGAGGTGGTACCCCCGCTGGATGCCGCGCCGTTCCGGGCCATGGCACTGGCCGAGCTGGTGGACCACATCGAGCAGACCCACCACGCCTACCTGCGCGAGGTGCTGCCGAAGCTCACTGCCAGCACCGAGGCGCTGCTCAGCGAGGCCGGCGGGACGGAGAGCCTCGCCGCGCTGCGCGATGAGGTGCAGCGGGTGGCCGCCGAGCTCGATGCCCACATCCGGCACGAGGAAGAGGCGCTGTTTCCGATGGTGCGCGACCTGGCCTCGCACACGGCCGTCCGTGCCACGCGCTGCGGGGATGCCGTGGGCGGTCCCATCGCCTGCATGGAGAACGAGCACACCGCGACCCAGCGCAGCCTCGGCAAGCTGCGCGAGCTGACCGGCGACTACGCCGCGGCAGCCGATGCCAGCACGCTCTGGCGCGAGACCATGGCCGAGCTCGAGCGCTTCGACAGGGACATGCAGGAGCACATCTACAAGGAAAACGAGGTGCTGTTCCCGCGCGCGCTCGATGCGCAGCGCGGCCAGCCGCAGGCGGCCGCCGGCTGAGCAGGCAGCGCGGCGCCTGTAGACTGCGCGCCCATGAGTGCTCCTGCCGGCCAGGCCCCACTGCCCGAACTGCGCCTGAAGCGCGGTGAGGAACGGCGCATCGAGGGTGGCCACCTCTGGGTCTTTTCCAACGAGGTGGACACCGGGCGCACGCCGCTCGCCGCCTTCAGCGCCGGCCAGCCGGTCCGCGTGCTGTCGGCGCGGGACAAGTTCCTCGGCTACGCCTACGTCAATCCCCGGGCGCTGATCTGCGCGCGCATCCTCGGGCGCGATGCGGCCCACCCGCCCTCGCGCTCGCTGCTGGTGCACCGGCTGAAGGTGGCGCTCGCGTTGCGTGAGCGCCTGTTCCCGCGCCCCTTCTACCGGCTCGCCCACGGCGAGGCCGACCTGCTGCCCGGCCTCGTGCTCGACCGCTACGACGACGTGGTGGTGGGCCAGGCGGGCACGGCGGGAATGGAGGCCATGAAGGCGGACGTCGTCGCGGCGGTGCGCAAGGTCCTCGCCCCCCGCCTGTTCGTGTGGAAGAACGACGGCGGGGCGCGGGAGCTCGAGGGCCTGCCCGCGTACGTGGAAGCAGATGGCGGCGAAGTCCCCGCCGGCGTCCCCGTGGAGGAGAACGGCATCACGTTCCACGTGCCGCTGGCGGAGGGGCAGAAGACCGGCTGGTTCTTCGACCAGGCCGCCAACCGGCGCGCGCTGCTCAAATACGTCGCCGGGGCCCGTGTGCTCGATGTGTTCAGCTACGTCGGTGCCTGGGGCCTCGCCGCCAGCAAGGCCGGCGCCGCGGACGTCACCTGCGTGGATGCCTCTGCCACGGCACTGGCCGCCGTGGAGCGCACGGCCGCCGCCCACGGCCTGGGCGTCCACACCCTGAAGGGAGACGCCTTCGACGCGCTGGAGGAGCTGCACCGGGGCGGCGGGCGCTACGACGTGGTCATCCTCGACCCGCCAGCCTTCATCAAGCGCAGGAAGCACATCCCGAAGGGCGAGGCCGCCTACCGCCGCCTCAACCAGCTCGGCCTGCAACTCCTCGCCCGCGATGGCATCCTGGTGTCCTGCTCCTGCTCCCACCACCTGGATCCGGACCAGCTCACCAGCCTGATCCAGAAGGCCGCGCGCCACACCAGCCGGTTCGTACAGGTGCTCGAGGCCGGGGGGCAGTCGCCCGACCATCCGGTGCATCCGGCCATCCCGGAGACCCGTTACCTCAAGGCGTTCTTCTGCCGGGCGGTGCAGGAGTAGGCGGGCGGTCCAGCGGCGGGGGCCTCATGGCCTGGCCATGCCATCCCCGGCGCCACGGCCCCGGGCCGGGCAGGCCCGGCAAGAATCGGCCCATTCCGGCCCGGAAACGGGTAGAATTCGCGCCCTTCCGGCGCGCCGCACCCCGTCAGTCGGCCCGACCCGCCCCCGCCGGGCCGGGCCGGGACCACTGCGGCACCAGCAGCACGCCTCCCACGTCCGGCCTGATGGAAACCTGCCATGCCCCGCACAACCCCGCTTTCCGACATCCGCAACATCGGCATCATCGCCCACGTCGACGCCGGCAAGACGACGACCACCGAGCGCATCCTGTACTACACGGGACGCAAGCACACCATAATCGACGTGCACGACACGAAAGACCTCAAGAGCTCGACGACCACCGACTACCTCGAGCAGGAGCAGAAGCGCGGCATCACCATCCAGTCAGCGGCCGTGTCCGCCTTCTGGAAGGGCAAGAAGCTCAACGTCATCGACACCCCGGGGCACGTGGACTTCACCATCGAGGTGAACCGCTCGCTGCGCGTGCTCGACGGCGCGGTCGTGGTCTTCGACGGCGTGGCCGGCGTGGAGCCGCAGTCGGAGACCAACTGGCGCCTGGCCGACAACTACAACGTGCCGCGCATCTGCTACGTGAACAAGATGGACCGCACCGGCGCGGGCTTCCTGCGCTGCGTGGACATGATCAGCAAGCGCCTCGGCGCGCGCCCGCTGCCGATCTACCTGCCGATCGGCTCGGAGGACAACTTCAAGGGCATGATCGACCTCGTCCAGTACAAGGCACTGGTCTGGACCTCCGAGGATCGCGATGCCAAGTGGGATATCCTCGATGTCACCCCGGATCTCGCCGACAGGCTCGGCATCGCCGTGCCCACCGACCGCGCCATCCTCGCTGATGCGGAGAAGTTCCGCACCCAGCTCGTCGACACCTGTCTCGAGATGGACGACGCCGCCATGGAAGCCTACCTCGAGGGCGAGGAACCGTCGGTCGAGACGCTGAAGAAGTGCCTGCGCAAGGGCACGATCGAGGGCGTCTTCAACCCGGTGCTGTGCGGCTCCTCCTACAAGAACCGGGGCGTGCAGCAGGTGCTGGACGCCGTGGTGGACTACCTCCCCGCCCCGACGGACGTGGCGGCCATCAACACCGTGGATGCCGACGGCAACCCGATCGGTGAGCGCAAGTGTTCGGATGACGAGCCCTTCGCCGCCCTGGCATTCAAGGTGATCAACGATGCCTACGGCGCGCTGACCTTCTGCCGCGTCTATTCAGGCGTCCTGACCAAGGGCATGTCGGTCACGAACACCACGCGTGGCAAGCGCGAGAAGATCGGCCGCATGGTCGAGATGTTTGCCAAGGAAGCCAACGCCATCGAAGAGGCCCGCGCCGGCGACATCATCGCGCTGGTCTCGCTCGCGGAGACCGACACCGGCGACACCCTCTGCGACACGGCCAGCCCCGTGGTCCTGGAGCGCATGCGCTTCCCGGATCCCGTGATCAGCGTCTCGGTGAAGCCCAAGTCCAAGGCCGACCAGGAGAAGTTCGGCAATGCGCTCGGCAAGATGGTGCGCGCCGACCCCTCCCTGCGCCTGGAGACCGACCGCGAAACGGGCCAGACCATCCTGCGCGGCATGGGTGAGCTGCACCTGGACGTGACGCTCGACCGCATGCGCACCGAGTTCGGCGTCGAGGGCGAGATGGGCAAGCCCCAGGTCGCCTACCGCGAGACCATCACCAGGCCGATCGCCGAGCAGTACGTCCACAAGAAGCAGACCGGCGGCTCGGGCCAGTTCGCCGAGGTCTGGATCACCTTCGAGCCCCGCGAGCGGGGCGCCGGCTTCGAGTTCATCGACGAGACGGTCGGCGGCTCGGTGCCTAAGGAATACGTGCCCTCGGTCGAGAAGGGCCTGAAGATGCAGATGGAAGATGGCGTGCTCGCGCACTTCCCCACCGTGGACTTCCGCGCCCGCCTCACCGACGGCAGCTACCACGACGTGGACTCCAACGCGCTGACCTTCGAGATCGCCGCCAAGGCCTGCTTCCGCGAGGCCATGCGCAAGGCCGGCCCGATCCTGCTCGAGCCGGTGATGAAGGTGGAGACCGTGACCCCGGACGACTACCTGGGCGATGTGATCGGCGACATGAACCGCCGGCGCGGCGCCATCCAGGAGCAGGTTGAGCGCGGCACCAGCATCGCCGTGGTGGCCCACGTGCCGCTGTCGGAGATGTTCGGCTACATCGGCCAGCTGCGCAGCATGACCAGCGGCCGCGCCTCGTTCACCATGGAGTTCTCGCACTACGACCCGGTGCCGAGGAACGTCGCCGATACGGTGATCGCCGAGGTTGCCGCGAAGAAGGCCTGAGGCGCAGCAGTCCCGCCCTTCAGCCTGCCGCAGGCTGAAGGGCCCCGGCCGGGGCCCGCGCCCTCACGCCCAGCCAGGCGATGAGCAGCAGGAACAGCGGCGGGTAGGGGTGCAGGTAGCGGTAGGAAATGATGTGCTGGAACAGCAGCGCGCTGACTGACAGCACCAGGGCCACCAGTGCCAGCGCCGCAGCAGCCGGCGCGACGTCCCGGGCACGGTACAGGACCGCAGCGGCCACGAACGGCAGCGCCAGGAACGTGAGCGTGAACCACCAGCGCGCCATCTCGAACCACGCGCTGGCCAGCGTGACCTGGTGAGGGATGCCACGGGCATCCAGGTTGAAGTCCCTCTTCAGAAGCGCCGCGAAATCCGCCCCGAGGTCCAGGCGACCCAGGTCGCTGTCCATGCGCCAGCGCTCGGCAACCGGGTCGAAGTACTGGCGGATGATCGCCACCGCCATCGGCAGCAGGCCCCAGGGCCGCTCCGACAGCGCGCGCTTCGCCACGATGGTCGCGGCCTGCTCGGCATTGCGGCAACTGCGCCGCATCACAGGCCACAGGCCATCGTCGCGCCAGATCTGGCTTTCCCGCATGGTGGCATCCGCCAGCGGCACGCCGATGCGGCGCAGGATGTCGGGCGGGCAGCCGGTACCCTGGAAATCCGACGGCTGGACCAGCGGCGCCACCAGGCCGAGTTCGAACACGCCGGCGAGCCCGATATAGCCCGGTGGCGCGTTCGTCAGCCGCCCGACGAGGTGGCGGTAGCCGACGTGCAGCGCCGAGGTGCAGGCGAGCGCGAGGAGCAGGTGCCCACCCAGCCGGTGCCAGCGGCCATCCCGCCGCGCCGGCGCGCAGAGCAGCCAGCGCCACGCCGGCAGCAGGCCACCCACGATGAGCAGCACGGCCAGGCCGTTCATGCGCAACGAGGCAGCGGCCAGTCCGCACAGCGCTGCCGCCGGCAGCCAGCGCCAGTCGCCACCGCGGAAGTAGGCCACGGTGCAGCCGATGAAGCCGAACCAGGCCAGCCCGCCGAAGGCCTCGGCCATCACCATGCGTTCATAGAACAATTGGGCCGGCTCCAGCGCCGTAAGGACGGCCAGTCCACCCGACCAGAGCGGGGCCAGGCCCAGGCCGCCGCGCGCAATGGCATAGACGATGATCGCTGCCAGCGCCCCCGCCGCGGTCTGCGCCAGAACCAGTGCCAGCAGCGAGTGGGCCGGGACAGCGGTCAGTGCGATCAGGATGCCGTAGACGAACGAGCGGTCACGCGGGATGACTCCGTCCAGGGCACCATGGAGATAGGTCACGGAATCGCCGAGGAACACCCGCGGCAGGTGATCCATACCGAGCACGGCAAGCTTCACGGCCAGTATCGCGAGCAGCGCCAGCGCGAGTTCACGGCGCCAGCGCACCGGCACGGTGCCGGCCACACGATCGCGTGGCGACGTGGTCACGCCGCCGGTTCGAGGGATGACAGCGCTCACGGGGGCGAGGCGATCTCGCTGTGCTGGCCCCGCAGCCGCCAGAGGTGGTCGAGCATCAGGCCGCCACGGATGAGGCGCCCGGCGACCATGCGCGTGATGCGCAGCACGTCGGCGACCGGCGCAAAGTGGCTGGGCCGCAGTCCTGGCGCATAACGGGCCTCGATGGGCACCGCGATGGTGGTGATGCCGTGGTCGGCGGCCTCGATCAGGATCTCGGCCTCGAAATCGAAGCCCGACGTCGGGCAGGCCCCCGCCAGGGCCGCGGCGCGGCGCGGATACACGCGGTGACCGCTCTGCGTGTCGATGAGGCGGTGGCCGCAGGCCCAGGACAGGAACCAGTCCGCCACCGCATTGGCGCGCCGGCGCGAGGGTGGCTGGTGCTCGCGGCCGATCAGCCGGGCACCGATGACGATGCGATCCGGGTGCTGGCGGGCCGCCGCGAGCAGGCGCGGAATATCCGCCGGTGAGTGCTGGCCGTCCGCGTCCATGGTCATCACGGCATCCGCGCCCTGCGCCAGCGCCAGTGCAAACCCGTCGTGCAGCGCCGCGCCCTTGCCCTGGCGCTGCACATGCCGGAGCACCGTGACCGGCAGGCCGGCGATGCTCTCGGATGTGCCATCCGTGGACCCATCATCGACGACGATGACTTCGATGCCCATGCCGATGACCCCCTCGAGCAGGGTGCGCAGGGTCGCTGCTTCATTCAGCGCGGGAATGACCAGGATGAATTTCACTGGCTGGGGTCTCGGGTTTGCCGGCCGGGGATGCCTGCGGTGTCCATCTGCGCTTGTGCCGGAAGCCGGTGCCAGGGGTAGCGGTCGAAGATCCACAGGCCGCGGCGCACGGGTTCCAGCTTCACGAACAGTTGCCAATTTTCCGGGGCAACCCCGGGTACGGTCAACTGGATGGCGCCGGCACGGTGCCGGGCCCTGGCAGCCAGGGCCGGCCCGGCGACCACCTGCACGGCTGGCGGGCCGCCACCGGCCGGGGCCGCGACCACGATCAGCCGCTGCCGGCCAAGGGCGGGCGATGGCCAGCCCAGGTCGCCGACGAGGATGCGCCCACCCGACCCGGTTTGCAGGCGCCAGGCCGGCGTCCGCCCCCGCCACGGCCAGAACAGGTCGGGCAGGAATGCCTCGTGCCGCCCCGCCATGTGACGCAGCCGGGGACCGGTCAGCACGGACTGCGTCGCAAATGCCGCCACCGCCTGCTGCTTTGCCGCCCAGTGGTCGGCCCCGAGCTGGCAGACCAGGGCAGACGGCGGAACCTGGCCGCCATGGACACGATAGGACAGGATGCGGGCCGCCAGACCAGCCTGCCGGGCGGCCAGCAGCGCCAGGATACCGGCCATGCCGTGGTCCGGATGGCTGTCGGTGGCGGCAGGCACCACCAGGTCGGTCGGTGCGAAGGCCGCCAGTTCAGCCGCGAGCAGGGCCACCAGGCCGGCGGGATCGGTGATGAAGCGCTCCGTGATCCCACCGTCTGGCCAGCCAAAGGCCCGCAGGACCGCGGCTGGCTCGAGACCCAGCCGCTGCAGCGCCGCGACCGATTCCGCGCGCCGCCGCGCACCCCACCGACAGCGCGCTGCAGCATCGATCCGCCAGCGGCGCTCCGCCCAGCGCTGCGGCCAGGGGTTGTTCTCCCCGTCGGTCAGCAGCCACACGCCGACCCTGGCCCCGGCAGCCCGCGCGGCCTGCAGGAGGCCGGCGGCGGCAATGGTCTCGTCATCGGGGTGCGGCGCGATGACCAGCAGCCGCGAGGCAGGGTTGAACGCAGCTGAATTCCCTGCGGACAGCCCGTGCTGCGGGGCAACGGGACCAGTCATGGCGCCACCATTCATGCGGGGCGCATCGTAAACTTTTCACGGCGAAAAGGCGCTGAGTGGCTGTCAGCCATCAGCGCTGACCATCTCCCGTGCACCGGCTGCCGCTGCCGGCAGCCGGCTTCCGCAGGCAGTCCGGGTGGCGGCTGTTCAGCCGGACTTGCACTCGCTGGCCCGGTCGATCCAGGCAGCAGCGAAGTCCGGCGCTGCCAGCGGCGGAGCAAAATGGAAGCCCTGGCCATAGTCGCAGCCCATCGCCGCCATGACAGCACGCGTGGCTGCCTCCTCGATTCCCTCGGCCACGACCTTGAGCTTGACGGCGTGCGCAAGCTGCACAATGGAGGCGACGATGTCGCGATCACGATCTGCGGCAAGTACGCGCGCAACGAAGCTGCGGTCGATCTTCAGTTCATCGGCTGGCAGGTCACGCAGATAGGCCAGGCTCGAATAGCCGGTGCCGAAGTCATCGATGGACATGCGGACTCCCAGATCACGCAATCTGCCCATGGTCCGGGCGCTGGCATCCGGGTTCTCCATCAACGAGCCTTCGGTCAGCTCCAGCGTGAGCTGCTCCGGTGGCAGGCTCCAGACATTGAGCGCATCCTCGACGATATCCACCAGATCGGGATCGGACAGATTGCCGGTCGCCAGATTCACCGACACGCTGAAACCGGGCCACTGCACGGCCCAGGCGGCTGCCTGGCGCAACGCGCTGTTCAGCACGAACCAGAGGATTGCACGAATGCCCTGCGAGTTCTCGATGGCTGGCATGAAGTGACCGGGCGGAACATACCCGGCCTGTGGCCGATGCCAGCGCACCAGCGCCTCGGCACCGGCAAGCTGCCCCGTACGCAGGTCCACCTGCGGCTGGTAGAAGACCTCGAACTCACCGGCCCGGAGTGCCTCCTCGATGTCGAACCAGGCATAGCTTCCTGCCGTTGCCGGCGCCGCCAGCAATGCCGGTGCAAACACCACATGGGGTTCATCACGGCTGCGGGCGGCCGCCAGTGCAACTTCACACTGGCGCAGCAGTTCCTCGGCGCTGCGCGCCGGATCCGGCAGCCGGGAAACACCAATACAGCACCGTATCCGTGCCTGCGCTGCGCCGATCACCACCGGCTCGGCAGTGCAGCGCACCACCTTGTCGGCAGCCAGCACTGCGTGGCTCTCGTGCAGCGGATTATCGATGAGGAGAGCAAACGTACGGCTGTTGACCGCAAGGACCCGGTCCTGTGCACGACCCACCGCGCCAAGCCGCCGGGTGATCTCCTCGAGCAGCCGGTCGCCGCCGGGGTAGCCGAAACGGCTGTTCACCTCTTCGAGGCCGGAGAGCTGAATGAGCAGCAGCGCAACACCCGGCGAACCCGTCCGGGCACACCACGCATCGATCTCACCCAACAGCAGCGAGTAGCGCCAATGGGATGGCATGGAATCCTGCGGCCTGCCACTCATGACCGCGGATTCAGCCGATGAAGTAGTTCTTCGGGTCCAGGCCGAAGGCGCCACTCTCGTGACCCCTGAGAATCCAGCAGGCATTGCGTGCGCCCTGGTCACCTGGACACTTGCGCAGGTCGACACTGCGATATTCACGCAGCGGCTGCTTGTCGGCATCCAGCACCAGCAGCACCTTGGGGCGCAGCCGGCGGATGCGGTTCTGCTCGACGACGATGCCGATTTCGCCGGTGTTCATCTCGACGACACTGCCGGTGGGGAACATGCCCATGGCCTGCACGAACTGCTCGACCATCTCCTTCTGGAACTGCACGTTCGCGAGGGTATTGAGTTCACGGATGGCATCGTAGGGTGACCTGGCCGTCGTCCAGGGCCGATGGCTGGTCATGGCGTCGTAACAGTCGACCAGGCCGGCGATGCGGGCGAACACCGGGATCTCGGCGCCCTTGAGTCCGCGCGGGTAGCCGGAGCCGTCGGCGCGTTCGTGGTGGCCCTCGATCATGGCCAGCACGTCGGCATTGATGCCGGGCGTGAGGCGCACCATCTCCAGTCCCAGCGGGACGTGCTTCTTGATGGCCTCGAACTCGGCCGGCGAGAATTTGCCTTCCTTGCCGATCAGGCTCTCCGGCAGCCTGGCCTTGCCGATGTCGAGCAACATGCCTCCCATGGCCAGCGTGTCGAGACCCTGGCGGTCAAAGCCCAGGTGCCGGCCCAGAATGACGGCCCAGATCGACGAAGCGATCGAATGATGGTAGGCGTACTCGTCGCGCTTGCGCAGATACACCAGCCAGGCCATGGCATCCTGGTTGCGCAGTACGCTGTCGATCATGGGCTTGACCGCTGCCTGCACCTTGGCCACATCCACCGACGCACCTTTGCGGATGTGCAGCAGCACATCGTTTATGGTGGCGATGGCCGAGTCGTAGGCCCGGATGGCCTGGGGCACCTCACGGGCGATGGGCACCTGGTTGCGATAGCTGCGATGCCCGTTGACGCGGGCCGCCAGGACACCCGTCGGATCCAGTGCCGTGACCGCACGCATCATCCGGCCGGCGAAGCTGGTGGGCACGGTCTCCTGCGATGACCGGCCGCGTATCACTGTTTCATGGTCCCGCGGGCGCAGGGCATCGAGCACCTTCGCCTGTGGCAGCTTGCTGCGGCTCACGTCGATGTAGACATGCCTGCAGAACTTGCGCAGCAGCTTCAGCTCGCTGTCCTCGCGGATCTCGAACCCCTGGAAGAGAAACGGTGTCTCGAGCCACGGACGGTCGAGCTGGGCCACGAACATGCCCCGCTCCAGATTGGCGGTCTCGATCTTCTGGCGCTTGAACAGCACTGCAACCCCGGAATTGCCCTGCGGGGGCAAACGCCCGGTCATAATAGCGGCCCCGGCCGGGGCTGCTGTGGCCACGGTCACAATCCGGGGCGGAGGCGCCGCACGGGGCGCTGGCATCGGTGCCGTGACGGGCGGCGCCCAGTCCGCCCGGATTGCCGACCGCGAAAAGGCCGGTGTGGTGCGCAACTACCTGCGCGGCCGTGGTTATCGCGTGCTCAACTGAGGCTGGAACGGCACACCACAGCCACCGGAACCGCAGTAGCCGCCGGGGTGCCTGGCCAGGTACTGCTGGTGGTGGTCCTCGGCGTAATGGAACGCCGGCGCCGACAGGATCTCGGTGGTGATGGCGGAATAGCCGGCGGCGTGCAAGGCCGCGGCGTAACTGTCCCGTGACCGCAGCGCCGCCTCACGCTGCGCCCCGTCGAAGAAATAGACGCCCGAGCGGTACTGGGTGCCGATGTCGTTGCCCTGGCGCATGCCCTGGGTCGGGTCGTGGGACTCCCAGAACACGCGCAGCAGCGTCGCGTAGCTGATCTGCGCCGGATCAAAGACCACGAGCACGACTTC
>JADYZO010000093.1 GCA_020853135.1 Gammaproteobacteria bacterium | reverse complement strand
AGCGCATCCTGACGAACCAGGAGCTCGAGAAGATGGTGGACACCACCGACGAGTGGATCCGCGACCGCACCGGCATCGAGCGCCGGCATATCGCCGCCGACACGCAGACCACGGCGGACCTCGCCGAGCAGGCGGCGCGCCGTGCCATGGAATCAGCCGGCGTCACCGTCGCGGACATCGACTTCATCGTCGTGGGCACGACCACGCCCGACGTGGTGTTCCCCAACCTGGGTTGCCTGCTGCAGGACCGGCTTGGCATCCATGGTTGCGCGGCCTTCAGCGTGGAGGCCGCCTGCAGCGGCTTCATCTATGCACTGAGCATCGCCGAGCGCTTCATCGCCACCGGGCGCGCGCGCTGCGCGCTGGTCATCGGCGCCGAGACACTGTCACGCATCACCGACTGGAGCGACCGCAGCACCTGTGTGCTGTTCGGTGACGGCGCGGGCGCCGTGGTGCTGCAGCCTGCTGATGAACCGGGCATCGTCTCCTGCCATCTCGGCGCCGATGGCCGCTACAAGGACCTGCTCTATCACCCGTATGGGCCGTCGCGGCGCCAGGGCCCGGTGTTCGGCGAGCAGGCCGGCCCCTTCATCCACATGAAGGGCAACGAGGTCTTCAAGGTGGCGGTGAAGACCCTCGAGGGCATCGTCGAGGAGGCGCTGGCCGCCAACCGCCTGGACCGTTCCGCGGTGGACTGGCTGATTCCGCACCAGGCGAACCTGCGCATCATCCAGGCGACCGCGAAGCGGCTGGACATGCCGATGGAGCGCGTCGTGCTCACCTTGCAGGACCACGGCAACACCTCGGCCGCCTCCGTGCCGATGGCGCTCGATGTGGCCGTACGCGATGGCCGCGTGAAGCGTGGCGACCTGCTGTTGCTGGAAGCCTTCGGCGGCGGGTTCACCTGGGGCGCCTGCCTGGTCCGCTTCTGAGCACGGTGCGACCGGCGCGCTGGCCGCTGCCCGGGCCTCTGGCTAGAATCATTCCATGCAACTGCCCAATCGATTCCTGCTGTCCTGCCGCGTGCGCCTGCGCCTGATGCGCCCGTGCATCGCTGTCCTGGCATTGGCCGGTCTCGCGGCCCCGGCCGCGCTGGCCGAGACCCTGGCGCTGGTGCCGGGTTCCGACCTGGTCGGCACCCTGATGACGGTGCGGGCGGCCTACGAGGACACGCTGACCGATATCGCCCGGCGCACCGGCCTTGGCTATGAAGACATGCGCGACGCCAATCCGGGCGTCGATCCCTGGTTGCCGGGCAAGGATGCGGAGGTGCTCCTGCCGACCCGCTATGTGCTGCCCGCGGGCATACGCCAGGGCATCCTGGTCAACATCGCGGAGTACCGCCTCTACTACTTCACGCGTGTTGGCGACCGCCCGGTGGTGGCGACCTTCCCCGTGAGCATCGGTCGCATGGACTGGGCCACGCCCATCGGCGTGCACCGCATCCTGTCCAAGCAGGCGCAGCCGACGTGGTACCCGCCGGAAAGCATCCGCGCCGAGCATGCCGCCGATGGCGACATCCTCCCGAAGGCCATACCCCCGGGGCCGAAGAACCCGCTGGGCGACTACGCCATGCGCCTGAGCAGCGCGGGCTACCTGATCCACGGCACCAACCGGTCCGTCGGCATCGGCATGCAGGTGACGCATGGCTGCATCCGCATGTACCCGGAGGACATCGAGTGGCTGTTCCCGAAGGTGCCGGTCGGCACGCCGGTGCAGATCGTCAACCAGCCCTACAAATTCGGCTGGGCGCCCGATGGCCTGTACCTCGAGGTGCATCCGCACCTGGAGGGTGATGCCGGTGCCGGTGACCACGGCATGACCGACGTCACCGCGCTCTATGTGCGTGCCACCGCGGAGCGCCCGGCACGGGTCGACTGGGATCTCGTCGAGAAGGTTTATCGGGAAAAGCTCGGGATTCCGGTGCGGGTTGGTGGGCCGGTGCAGGTGGCGGGTGTGGAGGGTGGTCATGCCGTGGATGCCGATCTGCCGGCCCGTGGGCTGGCCTCCCCGTTGCGGCGCCCGGAGGCATCGAAGTACCCGCGCAGGTGACCAGCGCCCGGTGCGCCAGCGCCGCCAATGAAAAAGGCCGCAGCTTGCGCTGCGGCCTTTTTGCGTAGGTGCAGGCTTTCTTTACTTGGCCTGGCTGCGCTTGAACATCCGATCGATCTTCTCGTTGGTGGCGTCGCAGCAGGCCTGGCTCTGGTTGGCTGCATTGAGGGCCTGGTTGGCGGTGCTCTGCGCGGCGGCGGCCTTCTGGCCGGCATCCTTGGAGGAGGCCCCGGCAGCATCGGCAGCGGACTTGGCAGACGCGACGTCCGCAGACAGGCGATCGACCTTGGCGCTCAGCGCATCGAAATCCTTCTGGGCGACCGTCGAGCAGCCGGCGGCCATCATCACGGCAAGGGCGGCAACGCCGGCCTTCATTGCGAGCTTCGTGTTCATCAACAAATCCTCTGGATTGGTGTTCGTGACAGGAATGCGGTGAATGCCGCAGCGAGATGCGAGGAAAAACCGCCAGGGGCTTCCCTCGATGCGGTCATAATCATGAACGAATCAACCGTGCTGCGCAATGCGCGGGCCGGTCCGCGCTGCCGCGGATGGCGCCGGATCGTGCCGTAGCCGGTACGCCCATGCGGGCACTCCTCGTGTGGTGCCGTGGCCGGCGCGGGCAGTGATGCGGTGATGCCGGTAACCGGGGCGTGGTCGTTGAAGATGGATGCAGGCCGGCCACAACGGAGCAGGGCAGGCTTGCACCAGGCAGGGAACTGTATATGATCACAGTATTGTGGTTATTCACAGGCATCTCCCCATGGCCCAGCTCACCTCCCGCCAGGCTGAAGTTCTTTCGTTCATCCAGTCATTTATCGATGAAACCGGGATGCCGCCTACGCGTGCGGAGATCGCCCGGGCACTGGGATTCCGCTCTGCCAACGCCGCCGAGGAGCACCTGAGGGCCCTGCAGCGCAAGGGCGTCATCGACCTGCTGCCGGGCGCTTCGCGCGGCATCCAGCTCGGCGACGGGTTGCGCGAGCCGGGTCTGCTGCCGCTCGTCGGGCGCGTCGCCGCCGGCCACCCGATACTGGCCCAGGAGAACATCGAGGGTCGTTACCGGGTCGATGCCTCGCTGTTCAACCCGAAGCCGCACTACCTGCTGCGGGTGCAGGGCATGAGCATGAAGGGTGCGGGCATCCTCGATGGCGACCTCGTGGCCGTCTGCCGTACACCCGAAGTGCGCAACGGGCAGGTGGTGGTGGCGAGGCTCGAGGAAGAAGTCACCGTCAAGCGCTACCGCCAGGAAGGCCCGGTGGTCTGGCTCCTCCCGGAGAATCCCGACTTCGAGCCCATCCGCATTGACCTCCAGGAAGATCCCATGGTGATCGAGGGCGTGGTGGTCGGCGTATTGCGCAACCGCCTGTCCTGACGATGGCGGTGGGCCCGTGGCCTTCCAGGGACCGATCGGCGAGCTGCTGCAGGATCCCCGCATCTGGCGGGCGGGGCGCGCATCCGCGGCCATGGCCAGGGGCGTATCGACGGGCTGGCCGGAACTCGATGCGGCCCTTGGCGGCGGCTGGCCGCTCGGGCAGCTGACCGAGCTGCTCGTCGATGACCATGGCACGGGGGAACTCACCCTGCTGCTCCCGGCACTGGGCCGGCTGACCGCCGGGAACGATGACGCGGGTGGGGCGCCGAAGTGGATCATGCTGGTTGCGCCGCCCTACATGCCTTATGCGCCTGCCCTGGCGGGCGCCGGCCTCGATCCCGCCAGGTTCCTGGTCGTGCACGCGAAGCAGGCGGGCGACACGCTGTGGGTCATGGAGCAGGCGCTGCGCTCGCGCACCTGCATCGCGGTGGCTGGCTGGACGAATCTTGCCAGGCAGGCGCCGCTGCGACGCCTGCAGCTGGCAGCCGGGCCGAGCGGTGCCTGGGTGCTGCTGTTCCGCGATGCGCGGGCGCGGCTGGCTCCCTCGCCCGCGCCCTTGCGCATCCACTTCATGCGGGAACGCGCTGCGGGTCGCGCCAGGCTGCACATCCTCAAGCGCAGGGGCGGGCCGCCGGCGGTGGCTGCCGCGGACCTGGGTTGATGCGCCATGCCCGCAGATTCCCGAAACCTGCCCTTGCCGTTCGGGGATGCAGCCCTGCCGCTGGCTGCGGCACCGGCGGCTGGCCTGCCGGCAGGCTGCGGTGCGCAGCGGCTCTGGCTGTGCCTGCAACTGCCGCAGCTGCCACTGGAGGTGGTCGCCGCGCCGGGTGAGGCGCCACAGGCGGTCCTTGCCGGCGGCCGGCAAGATCCCGTCATCCTGCTGCCCGGCGCGACCGCTGCGGCCTGTGGTGTGCACCCCGGCATGCCGCTCAATGCGGCGCTGGCGCTGTTGCCCGGGCTCGGCATCCGGCAGCGACGGCCCGGGCTGGAGCAGGCCGCGCTGGCGAGGCTGTCCAGCTGGGCGGCACGCTTCACGCCGCTGGTCAACGTGGATCCTGGCGGCGATGCCCTGCTGCTGGAGATCGCGGCGAGTTGCGCGCTGTTTGGCGGGCCCGCGGCGATGCTCGCGGCAGCCGTGGCCGGGGTCGCCGGATGTGGCCACGACGTCAGGGCCGCCATCGCGCCCACCGCAAGGGCGGCGCTCTGGCTGGCGCGTGCCGGACGGGGCCAGGTGGTGGAGGAACCTGCGCGGCTGCCGGCCGTGCTGGCGGGCATGCCCGTCAACCTGCCGGGATGGTCCGCGGCAACGGTGAGTGGCCTGCTGCGCATGGGCATCAACCGCCTGGGCGACTGCATGCGCCTGCCCCGTGATGGCTTCACGCGCAGGTTCGGGCGGGAATGCCTGCAGGAGATCGACGAGGCCCTCGGGCGGCGTCCGGAGCTGCGCCCGGCCTGCCGCCAGGACGGGCGTTTGCGCGACGACCTGGAACTGCCGGTGGAGACCTGCGACGGCACGCTGCTCCTCGATGCCCTGCAGCTGCTGTTGCTCCGGTTGCGGGCACGGCTGCAGCCGCGCCAGGCGGGCGTGCAGGTCCTGTGGGTGCGCCTGCACCACCGTGCTGCCAGGGACAGCCTGCTGCGCATCGGGCTGCTCAGGCCCAGCATCGACGTGGCGCAACTGCGTGAGCTGGCAGCCCTGCATCTGTGCGCGCTGCGCCTGCCTGCACCGGTGGTGGCCCTGGCGCTGGAGGCCGATGTCGCGGAATTGCCGCCCATGGCGCGGGAGGACCTGCTCGGCCTGCAGCTGGACCAGGGTGAGCGGCTGGCCGGGCTGGTGGAGCGCCTGCGCCTGCGCCTGGGTATCCATGCCGTGCACGGGTTGCGGGCCAGTCCCGAGCCGCGTCCCGAGCGGGCCTGGCAGCCGGTGACCGATGACAGGGGAGCGGGCGTGGCCCCTGCGGCTGCCGTGGCCTGCGGCCTGCGGCCCCTGTGGATACTCACCGAGCCTGCAGCCCTGGCCCGGCGTGGTGCGCTGCCGCAGTTCCACGGGCCTCTGGCTTTCGAGGACGGGCCGGAGCGCATCGAGGCGGGCTGGTGGGATGGTGATGACGTGCGCCGCGATTACTACGTGGCCCGCAGCCCGCGTGGCCTGCGGCTGTGGGTTTTCCAGGAACGCCGCAGCGGGCGCTGGTACCTGCACGGCCTGTTCGGGTGAGTGCCCATCGGCGGGCAGACCCTCCGGTGAGCGGGGAAGCGCGGCAACGGGCACCATCCGGCTACGCCGAGCTCCACTGCATCAGCAATTTCACCTTCCTGCGGGGTGCGTCCCATCCTGCCGAACTCGTCGAGCGCGCTGCCGCACTCGGCTACACGGCGCTCGCCATCACCGACGAGTGCTCGGTTTCCGGCGTGGTGCGCGCCCATGTCGCCGCGCGCAAGGTGGGGCTGAAGCTCATCGTGGGCACCGAGCTGCGCCTGGAGGACGGCCTGCGCCTGGTGCTGCTGGCGGCCAGCCGGGAGGGCCATGGCCAGCTCTGCCGGCTCATCACCCACGGCCGGCGTGCCGCCCCGAAGGGCCGTTATCGGCTGGGGCGGGAGGACTTCGCGACGTGCCTCGATGGCTGCCTGGCGGTCTGGATCGCCGATGATGCGGCCACGCCGGACGATGCAGCCTGGGTGGGCAGGCATTTCCCGGGCCGTGCCTGGCTGGGCATCGGCCTGTTCGCCGGCGCCGGGGACCGGCTGCGGCTCGCCCGCCTCAGGAGCCTGGCGGCCGGCTGTGGCCTGCCTGCCGTCGCGGCAGGCGACGTGCACATGCACGAGGGCGGGCGCCGGGCACTGCAGGACACGCTCACGGCCATCCGCCTCGGCACCACCCTGTCCGCCGCCGCGGGCCGCCTGCACCCGAACGCCGAGCGCAGCCTCCGGCCGCTGGCGCGCCTGCGCGAGCTCTATCCGCCGGAGCTGCTGCACGCCACGCTGGCGGTCGCCGCACGCATCGGCTTCAGCCTCGATGAGCTGCGCTACGAGTACCCGCAGGAGCTGGTGCCCCCCGGGGAGACGCCCACGAGCCACCTGCGCCGGTTGACGGAGGCAGGCATCCGCCGGCGCTGGCCGGGTGGCATCAGCGCCAGCCTGCGCCGGCAGATCGGGCACGAGCTCGCGCTCATCGCCGAGCTGCGCTACGAGTCCTATTTCCTCACGGTGCATGACATCGTCAGCCACGCACGCCGCCTCGGCATCCTCTGCCAGGGCAGGGGTTCGGCCGCCAACTCGGCGGTGTGCTTCTGCCTCGGCATCACCGAGGTGGATCCCGCACGCATGAACCTGCTGATGGAGCGGTTCATCTCGCGCGAACGCAACGAGCCGCCCGACATCGACGTGGATTTCGAGCACGAGCGTCGCGAGGAGGTCATCCAGTACATCTACGGCAAGTACGGCCGGGACCGCGCCGCGCTCACCGCCGTGGTGATCAGCTACCGGGCGCGCAGCGCGGTGCGCGACGTCGGGCGGGCCCTGGGGCTGGCGGGCCTGCAGGTCGGACGCCTGGCCAGGGCCCTGCAGTGGTGGGATGGCAGCGGCATCGATGAGGCGCATCTCCTCGAGGCCGGCCTCGACCCGGCGAGCCCCGTGGTGCGCCGCCTCCTGGGGCTGGTCCGGGAGCTCACCGGTTTTCCCCGGCATCTGTCCCAGCATGTCGGCGGCTTCGTGATTTCCCGCGGGCCCCTGGCCGGACTCGTGCCCATCGAGAATGCGGCCATGGCGGGGCGCAGCGTCATCCAGTGGGACAAGGACGACCTCGACGACCTTGGCCTGCTCAAGGTGGACGTGCTGGGGCTCGGCATGCTCTCGGCCATCCGCCGTACCCTGGCGCTGGTGAATGCTTACCGCGGCAGCCGGCTTGCCCTGGCCGACATACCGGCCGAGGACCCGGAGGTCTACGCCATGGTGGGTCGCGCGGACACCATCGGCGTATTCCAGGTCGAGTCCCGCGCGCAGATGGCCATGCTGCCGCGGCTGCGGCCGCGCTGCTACTACGACCTGGTGATCGAGGTGGCGCTCATCCGCCCGGGGCCCATCCAGGGCGACATGGTGCATCCCTACCTGCGCCGGCGCAGCGGTGCGGAGGCGGTGAGCTACCCCAGCGCCGAGGTGCGGCAGGTGCTCGAGCGCACCCTGGGCGTGCCCATCTTCCAGGAGCAGGTGATGCAGCTGGCCGTCGTCGCCGCGGGCTTCACCCCTGGCGAGGCCGATGAGCTGCGCCGGGCCATGGCGGCATGGAAACGCCGCGGCGGTCTCGGGCCCTTCGAGCGCCGGCTCATGGAGGGCATGCGCCGGCGCGGCTACACCGCGCAATTCGCCCGGCAGCTCTTCCGGCAGATCCTCGGCTTCGGCGAGTACGGCTTCCCGGAATCGCATGCCGCGAGCTTCGCCCTGCTGGTGTATGTCTCGGCCTGGCTGAAGTGCCACGAGCCGGCGGCCTTCACCTGCGCGCTGCTGAACAGCCAGCCGATGGGTTTCTACGCACCCGCGCAACTGGTGCAGGATGCACGCCGCCACGGCGTGGAGCTGCGCCCCATCGATGCCAGCACCAGTGGCTGGGACTGCACGCTGGAACCGGGGGAGGCGGGACCCGCGCTGCGCCTCGGGCTGCGGCTGGTCCGCGACCTGCCCGCGCCTGCGGCGGCGGCGCTGGTGGCAGCGCGTTCAGGCGGCGCCTTCGCCAGCGTGGAGGACCTCGCCGCACGCGCCGGGCTCGGCAGGCGGGAGCTGGCGGCGCTGGCCGCTGCGGGTGCGCTCGCGGGTCTCGCCGGCAACCGGCACCGCGCGGCCTGGGCGGTGGCGGGCATCGAGCCGCCGCTGTCGCTGTGGCCGCGCCTGCGCATCGCCGAGGGTGTTCCGCTGTTGCGTGCCCCGACCGGGGCTGAGGATACTGCCGCCGACTACGCCAGCACCGGCCTGACGCTGGGGCCTCACCCGCTGGCCCTGCTGCGGGCAGGTTTCACCGGCGCAGCGGTGGTGAGCGCCGCCGGCCTCTGGCAGCGGCCCCGTGGCAGCCTGGTCCATGTGGCGGGCCTGGTGATCGCGCGGCAACGCCCCGGCAGTGCCGGCGGGGTGGTGTTCGTGACCCTCGAGGACGAGACCGGCCAGGTCAACCTCATCGTCCGGGAGCAGGTTTCGCTGCGGCAGCGGCGCATCCTGCTGCAGGCCGCGCTCATGGGTGCATGGGGGAGGGTGCAGCGCGAGGGTGATGTGCTGCACGTGATCGCAGGACGGCTGGAGGACCACAGCGTCCTGCTCGGGGGACTGGCGGTGCAGAGCCGCGACTTCCATTGAGACCCGGCAGCCGCCCCGCAGGGCGGCACGGCATCAGTCCTCGATGTCGAAGTCCTCGAAATCCATGATTTCCCTGGCGACCCGCTTCTTCTCGATGATGTCCTCGATCTTGCGGCGCGCGGAGCCGTCGGGCAGCGGGCCGCCCTTGTTCTCCGATTCGATCTGGGCAATGAGATCCTCGACGTTCACCTCGACCGAGAGGTCACCGACGTTGTCGCCGGCTGTGGCGGCCCTGCCGCCATCACCTTCCGCATCGGCTTCGCTGGCGTCACGCTCGACTTCCGGCTCGGCTTCCGGATCAGCCTGCGGCCGCCTGGCCGCAGTCTTCTTCGCCGCTTTTGCCTTCCTCACATGCCGCCCCAGGCTGCGTTGATTGGCGGCTATATAATCGGATTCCCGGGGCTTGGCAATAGGGTCAGGTGATCAGCTGGTTGATCTGGAAGATCGGCAGCAGGATCGCCAGCACGATCATCAGCACGATGACGCCCATGGTGACGATCAGCGCGGGTTCCATCAGGCCCATCAACGCCGTGATCAGGCCATCGACTTCCTTCTCCTGGTTCGCGGCAGCCCGGGCCAGCATCGCCTCGAGCTCGCCACTGGCCTCGCCACTGGAGATCAGGTGGATGCAGATCGGCGGGAAGTGGCCGCTGGCTCCCAGTGACCTGCCGATGGGCGCGCCCTCGCGGATGCGTGCCGCCGCCTCCTGGACGGCGTCCTGCATCGGCAGGTTGGTGACCACCTCGGCGGCGATGCGCAGGCCCTCCAGGACCGGCACGCCGCTGCCGGTGAGGATGCTCAGCGTGCGGGTGAAGCGTGCGGTATTGAAGCCGCGCGTCAGGCGGCCGAGCACCGGCAGCCGCAGCAGCGTGGCATGCCAGCGGCGGCGGGGCCCGGGCTGTTTCAGCAGCCGGCTGGTGCCCCAGGCCAGCAGCACGATGGCGGCCAGGAGGAACAGGCCCCAGCCGCGCAGGAAGTCACTGGTGGCGATCAGCGCCCGGGTCAGCAGCGGCAGCGCATGTCCGGTGCCGGCAAACACCGAGACCACCTTGGGTACCACGTAGACCAGCATGCCGCCGACGATCATCAGCGCCAGGCTGGTGAGCACCACCGGGTAGATCATCGCGTTCTGCAGTTTCTGGCGCAGTTCCTGCCGGCTCTCGGTGTAGTCGGCGAGGCGTTCGAGCACCGCATCGAGGTGGCCGGATTGCTCGCCGGCGGCCACGGTGGCCCGGTAGATCTCGGGGAATGCCTTGGGGAAGTCGCCGAGGCCGTCGGCCAGCGTGTGGCCCTCCATCACCTTCGAGCGCACGCCGAGCAGGATGCTTTTGACGCGCGGGGATTCGGTCTGCTCGGCCACGGCGAGCAGCGCTTCCTCCAGCGGCAGGGCCGATTGCACCAGCGTGGCGAGCTGGCGGGTCACCAGCGCGAGATCCGCGGCGGTCATGGACGGGCGCAGGGTGAAGGAGCGCTGGCGGGTGGCCTCGCGCTGCGCGACCTCGGCCACCGCCAGCGGCAGCAGCTGGCGCTCGCGCAGGAGCTGGCGGACCTGGCGCGGGGTGTCGCCCTCGATGACGCCGCGGGTTTCCCGCCCGCCGCTGTCGACCGCCGTGTACTCGAAGGCTCCCATGGCCGCTGGCTTCCCCGGGTCGCGTGCCCGGCGCTAGTTGGCGCGCGTCACCCGCAGGACTTCCTCCAGCGTGGTCACGCCGGCGAGGACCTTCTGCAGGCCATCGTCGCGGATGCTGGGGCTGCGGGTGCGGGCATGGCGCTCGAGCGCGTGCTCGCCCGAGCCGTCGTGGATCATGGTGCGCAGCGTATCGTCGATGATGACGAGCTCGTAGATGCCCGTGCGCCCCTTGTACCCCGTGCTGCCCGGCACGTCGTCGCGGGGGCGGTAGAGGGTCGGCGGGTTGCCGGGGTCCACGCCGAGGACGCGGCACTCGTACTCGGAGGCGCGATAGGGCTGGCGCGCATCGGGGTCGAGCATCCGCACCAGCCGCTGGGCCAGCACGCCCACCAGGCTCGATGACAGCAGGAAGGGCTCGATGCCCATGTCGCGCAGGCGGGTCACGGCGCCGACCGCGGTGTTGGTGTGCAGGGTCGAGAGCACGAGGTGGCCGGTGAGGCTCGCCTGCACGGCGATCTCCGCCGTCTCGAGGTCGCGGATCTCGCCGACCATCACCACATCGGGATCCTGGCGCAGGATGGCGCGCAGCCCGCGGGCGAAGGTCATCTCCACCTTGGTGTTGACCTGTGACTGGCCGATCCCGTCGATGTAGTACTCGATGGGATCCTCCACGGTCATGATGTTGCGCGTGTTGTCGTTGATGCGCTCGAGCGCCGCATAGAGGGTCGTGGTCTTGCCGGAGCCCGTCGGCCCCGTGACCAGGATGATGCCGTGCGGCTTGTGGATGAGCTCGTCGATGCCGGCCTGCGTCGACGGCTCCATGCCGAGCTTGTCGAGGTCGATCCTCCCGGCGTGCTTGTCGAGCAACCGGAGCACGACGCGCTCGCCGTGACCGGAGGGCATGGTGGAGACGCGCACGTCGACCGCGCGCCCGGCCACGCGCAGCGAGATGCGCCCGTCCTGCGGCAGTCGCTTCTCGGCGATGTCGAGCCGGGACATGACCTTGATGCGCGAGACCACCAGCGGCGCCACCGCGCGGCGCGACTGCAGCACCTCGCGCAGCACGCCATCGACGCGGAAGCGGATCACCAGGCGGTTCTCGTAGGGTTCGATGTGGATGTCCGAGGCGTTTTCCTTCACCGCCGCGGTGAGCACCGCATTGATCAGGCGGATGATCGGCGCGTCGTCGTCGCTCTCCATGAGGTCGGAGGGCTCGGGCAGCTGCTGGGCCACCTGCATCAGGTCGCTGTCCTCGCGCAGGCCCTCGACCATCTGCATGGTGGAGCTGGACTCGCGCTCGTAGGTTTCCTGCAGGCGGGCGTCGAATTCCGCGGCCGTCACCACGCACAGCGTGAGTGGCACGCCGAGGAAGCGCCGCGCCTCGGCGATGGCCAGCGGCTGCGTGCCCGGGCGGGCGAGCATGCGGGCATGGCCGTCCTCGAAGCCGAGGACCAGCACGCCGTGGCGCTTGGCGAAGGGGAAGGGCAGCAGTTGCGTGCCGCCCTCGCCGGTGGCAGCAGGCGGCGGCGCCGGCGCGGCGGCCGGCAGCTCCAGCGTCAGCTCCTCAAGGGGCTGGCTGGCGGGAGCTGTCATGGGCATCGCCGGCGGGCTCCGCGGCCGGTGGCCGGGTGTCCAGGCGCAGCTGGCGCAGGTCAAGGGTGGGCGGTGCCGCGGGCGCGATGGGCGGCACGGTGAGCCGTGCCTCCCCGGGCATCAGCCGCACATGGCCCGGATTCATCGCCAGCTGCTGGTTGCGCACGTAGTTGTACTTCGCGTTCGTCTCGAAGGCCGCCTGGGCATCGTCGCGCAGGATGGTCGGCTTGATGAACACCATCAGGTTGGTCTTCTTCTTGGTGGTGCTGTCCACGCGGAACAGCTGGCCCAGCAGCGGGATGCTGCCGAGGATCGGCACCCGCTGCTGCTTCTCGGTCAGGTCATCCTGGATCAGCCCGCCGAGCACGAGCGTGCCGCCATCCTCGACGATCACCGAGGTCGTGATGGAGCGGTTGGTGGTGACGAGGTCGGCGGCGCCGCGCACGCTGGCCGCCAGGGCCGACAGCACCTGCTCGATCTTCAGCAGCACCGCGTCGCCCTCGTTGATCTGCGGCGTCAGCTTCAGGGTCAGGCCGACCTGCTGGCGCTGGATGGTCTGGAAGGGATTCACGCTGGTGGTGCCGCTGGTGGCCCCGGTATTGGTGAACTGGCCGGTGACGAAGGGCACCTCCTGGCCCACCTTGATCTCGGCCTCCTCGTTGTCCATGGTCACCAGCACCGGCGTGCCGACGATGTTGGTGTTGGCGTCGGAGGCGAGCGCGTTGATCAGGGCGGCGAAGCTGGTGCCCGAGTCCGAGACCCGCCCGACCGCCAGGTTCAGCCCCTTGCCGATGGCCGAACCGATGGCGGTGGCGTCGCCGCTCTTGACGGCGCCCGCCAGGCCGACGAGGCCGCCGCCGCCGGTGTTCGGCAGGTCGAAGCGCGTCACGCCGACCGCGTTCTTCAGGTTCGAGTCGCCCACCGCCCAGTTGACGCCGAGTTCGGAGGCCTTGTCGGCGCTGACCTCGACGATCAGCGACTCCACCAGCACCTGCATGCGGCGGATGTCGACCTTGTCGATGACGGCCATCATCGCCTTCATGGTCTTGGGCGGCGCAGTGATGATCAGTGCATTCGTGTTGTCATCCGCCCAGATGCTGACTTCGCCCCGTTCGGCCGGTGCGGCCGCTGCGCCGCCCGGAGCGGCAGCGGCGCCACCCTGCTTCTGGTACTGGGCCTGCAGCTTGGTGGCCAGGCCCTTGGCCTCCGCATAGCGCAGGTAGCGCACCCGCGTGTCGCCGCCCTCCTGCAGGGGCGTGTCGAGGTGCGCCACCAGCGTGCGCAGCCGCAGCCGCTCGTTCCTGTCGCCACTCAGCAGCACGCTGTTGGTGCGTTCATCGGCCACCACGGTGGCGGGCGGGGCGGCGCCCTCGGTCTTGGCGCCCTGCCCGAGGGTGGTGATCACGCGCACCACCTCGGCCGCCGAGGCGTTCTCGAGCCGGATGACCTCGATGTCCGAGGTGCTGTCCGTGTCGATGCGCTCGATGATGCGCTGCAGGCGTTCGACGTTGCTGGCGCGGTCCGAGATGATGAGGATGTTGGAGGCCGGGTGCGCTGCCAGGTGGCCGTACTGCGGGATGAGGGGGCGCAGGATCGGCACCAGCTGCGCGGCGCCCACGTTCTTCACGGCGATGATGCGCGTGACCAGGTCATCGGCGGCGCGGCCGCCACCGGCCGCCAGCTCCGCACCGGGGACCTGGCGCGCATTGGCATCGGGCAGGATCTTCACGAGGTTGCCCGAGGGCACGGCGACGAAGCCGTAGACCGAGAGGATGGACAGGAATGCCTCGTAGAAGGCCTCGGGCGTCATCGGCGTCGAGGACAGCATCGTCACCTGTGCCTTCACGCGCGGATCGAGGATGAAGTTCTTGCCGGTGACGGCGCCCACCGCCTCGATGACCTGGCGGATGTCGGCATCCTTGTAATTGGGCGTGATGGACCCCTGCGGCTGCTGGGCGCCGCTGGCGCCGGGTACGAGGCTGAGGGCCAGGGCCAGGGCCGCCAGCCGGTTCACCACCCCATGCCACCGCGAAGCCTTGCCCATGCGTCCACCCATGCTACTGGTTTGCCGCATCCGCCGCGGCCTCGGCCTGGCCGGCCGGTGTTGCTGCAGCGCCCGCGGGCGCGCCACCCGCAGGATTGCCGCCGGGCGCCTGGGTCTCGCTGGCTGCCACCACCTGGTTGGCGTCAAGCGTCAGGCGCTGCGTGTGCCCGTCGCGGTCGATGGTGACCGTGGCCTGGCTCGTGCCCGCCAGGGACCGGAAGGTCTCCATGGCCTGCGCCGGATTATTGAGGGGCAGGCCGTTGATTTCCGTGACCAGGTCCCCAGGCTTCAGGCCAAGCGCCACGAACTGCTCGCGGTTGCGGCCCGGGTAGACGCGGTAGCCCTTCAGTTCGCCGTTGGGCATGAACGGCTGGGGGCGGATGATGTCGGTGATGGTCGCGGCATGCTGCGTGATGGCCTCCTGCATCGAGGGGGTCGGCCGGCGCGACACTGCCTGGGGCCCGGAGGTCGCGCGCGGCGCGGCGTCGAGGCCAGTGGCCGGACTGCGCGGCAGGAGCAGGGCCTCCAGAACGCCACCGCGGTTGAGGATCACACGATCGGCCTGCACCTGCTGCAGCACCGCACCTCCGGGCACCGGATCCCGGATGAAGTAGACCTTTTCGTTGCCGGCGCTGTCGGCAATGATGGCGTGGGCGAAGCGCTCGTCGAGCGCGGCGATGGCGCCGCGCAACTGCAGTTGCAGCTGGGTCTGCGGTGCGTTGGCGGCATCGGCGGGGTTCCCGGCGGGTGCGGCGCTCGCCTGCCCGAAGAGGTGTGCGCCGGCGATGGCGGCCCAGGCCGTGCCATCCGTGCCGGCCGCCGGGGCCGCGCTGGCGGCCGGCGGGGGCGGGGTCCAGGGGACCGGGGCCGGGCCCGGCACCAGCAGCCAGGCGAGGCGCGCGGCGTAGTAGCCGATGGCGATCACCAGCAGCAGCGAGACCCAGAAGGGCAGCGTCTCGCTCGCCCGGCCGAGCAGTGCCTCGGGGTCTTGCGCATGCCAGCGCTGCATGACTTCAGAGAGGTTCACAGGCGTTCCACGCGCACCCACAGGAAGGACCGGATCGGGAAGCTGCGACCGGAAGAACGCAAATTAGCATAATCAATGGGTTGGGGGTAAGGGTACGCGCGCTGTCTGCGAACTCCGTCAGGCTGCCGTGCGGCAGTGCGCAGACGGCCGACGGTGCCGGTGCGACGATGATCGCCCCGCCGGGCCGGCCGTCCCGGGCAGCGACGCTGCCTGGCTGGTTTGACGGTAATATGCTTGGCAACGCGCATGCTTCTGCTTCCGGTAAACAGGCCCATGGCCAATGCAGGCAATCAACCCGACGAGCGCCCGGGTGAGGGGCGCGGGCTGGCCATCGAGGAGGCCAGGCCGAAGCTGAGGAAACCGCCCCTGTTCCGGGTGGTCCTCATCAACGACGACTACACGCCCATGGAGTTCGTGGTCGAGATCCTCGAGCGCATTTTTTCCATGGACCGGCCGCGGGCCACCCGCGTCATGCTCGAGGTGCATACGAAGGGCAAGGGCGTGTGTGGCGTGTATGTCCATGAAATCGCCGAGACCAAGGTTGCACAGGTGACGTCATACGCCCAGCAGCACCAGCACCCGCTGTTGTGCACGCTGGAGGAAATGTGAGGCGGCAATGTTGAGCAGCGAACTGGAATACTGTCTGAATGCGGCCTTTCAGCAGGCCCGCACCAACCGGCACGAGTACATGACGGTGGAGCACCTGCTGCTCGCCATCCTGGACATTCCCTCGGTGACCGAGGTGCTGAAGGGCTGCGGGGCCGATCTGGAGCGGCTGCGCCGCGAGCTCGAGGAGTTCGTCGACCAGTCCACGCCGCGGCTCAAGGGCGAGAGCGACCAGGACGTGCAGCCGACGCTCGGCTTCCAGCGCGTCCTGCAGCGCGCCGTGTTCCACGTGCAGTCCAGCGGCAAGAAGGAGGTCAAGGGCGAGAACGTGCTCGTGGCGATCTTCGGCGAGAAGCAGTCGCATGCGGTCTACCTGCTCGGCCTGCACGATGTGTCGCGGCTCGATGTCGTCAATTTCATCTCCCACGGGCTGGCGCGGCTCGGCGAGCGGCGCGGGAGCGGTGCCCGCAGCAGCGAAGGCGAGGAGGGCGAGGGCGAGCCGGCGGGCGGCGCCCTGGACAACTACGCCTCGAACCTCAACCAGCGCGCCGCCGAAGGCCGCATCGATCCGCTGATCGGCCGGCAGGCCGAGATCGAGCGCACCATCCAGGTGCTGTGCCGCCGGCGCAAGAACAACCCGCTCTACGTCGGCGAGGCCGGTGTCGGCAAGACCGCGCTGGCCGAGGGGCTGGCCAAGATGATCGTCGACGGCCAGGTGCCGCCGGTGCTCAAGGACTGCACCATCTTCGCGCTCGACATGGGTGCGCTGCTGGCCGGCACCAAGTACCGCGGCGATTTCGAGAAGCGCCTGAAGGGCGTCATCAACGAGCTGAAGAAGAACCCCGGGGCGATCCTCTTCATCGACGAGATCCACACGGTGATCGGCGCGGGCGCGGCCTCGGGCGGCGTGCTCGATGCCTCCAACCTCATCAAGCCGGTGCTGGCCAACGGCGAGCTGCGTTGCATCGGCTCGACCACCTACCGCGAGTACCGGCACATCTTCGAGAAGGACCACGCGCTCGCCCGCCGCTTCCAGAAGATCGACGTGCCCGAGCCCTCGGTGCCCGAGACCGTGGAAATCCTCAAGGGCCTGCGCTCGCGCTTCGAGGAGCACCACGGCGTGCGCTACACGGACGAGGCGCTATCGTCAGCGGCGGAGCTCTCCGCGCGGCACATCAACGAGCGCCAGCTGCCCGACAAGGCGATCGACGTCATCGACGAGGCCGGCGCGAGCATGCGCCTGGAGCCTGAGGCCACCCGCAGCAACGTCGTCGACGTGGCGCAGGTCGAGCAGGTGGTGGCACGCATCGCGCGCATCCCGCCGAAGAGCGTCTCTGCCTCCGACCGCGACCTGCTGCGCAACCTCGAGCGCGACCTCAAGCTGGTGATCTTCGGGCAGGACGCGGCGGTGGAGGGGCTGGCTGCCGCGATCAAGATGGCGCGCTCGGGCCTGCGCGAGCCGGAGAAGCCGGTCGGTGCCTTCCTGTTCGCCGGCCCCACCGGGGTCGGCAAGACCGAGGTGACACGCCAACTGGCGCACTGTCTCGGCATCGAGCTGATCCGCTTCGACATGTCGGAGTACATGGAGCGGCACACCGTCTCGCGCCTGATCGGCGCGCCGCCGGGCTATGTCGGCTTCGACCAGGGCGGCCTGCTGACGGAGGCGATCAGCAAGAACCCGCACGCGGTGCTGCTGCTCGACGAGATCGAGAAGGCGCACCCGGAGGTCTTCAACCTGCTCCTGCAGGTCATGGACCACGGCACGCTGACCGACAACAACGGCCGCAAGGCGGATTTCCGCAACGTCATCATCGTCATGACCACCAACGCCGGCGCCCAGGAGATGAGCCGCGCCTCGATCGGCTTCACGCGGCAGGACCATGCGAGCGACGGCATGGCGGCGGTGACCCGGCTGTTCTCGCCCGAGTTCCGCAACCGGCTGGATGCCATCATCCAGTTCAAGCCGCTGGGCCGCGAGGCGATCCTGCGTGTCGTGGACAAGATGGTGATGGAACTGGAGGCCGCGCTCGAGCGCAGCGACGTGACCATCGACCTCGATCCCGGGGCGCGCGACTGGCTGGCGGCACGGGGCTACGACCCGGCGATGGGCGCGCGGCCGATGGCCCGGGTCATCCAGGAGAACATCAAGCGCCCGCTGGCCGAACAGCTGCTGTTCGGTGAACTGGCCAACGGCGGCCATGTGCACGTCGTGCCTGGCGATGACGACAGGCTGGACCTGCAGGTCCTGCCCAACACGAAGAAGCTGGAGCACCTCGCCGAGCCCGGCTGAGCCGGGCGGGCGCTAGCGCTCGCGGTAGGTGATGCGCCCCTTGGTGAGGTCGTAGGGCGTCAGCTCGACGGTGACGCGGTCGCCGGTGAGGATGCGGATGTAGTTCTTGCGCATCTTGCCCGAGATGTGCGCCGTCACGACGTGGCCGTTGTCGAGCCGCACACGAAAGGTCGTGTTTGGCAGCGTCTCGGTCACGACGCCATCCAGCTGGAGGGCTTCCTCTTTCGGCATTGGGTCTTCCGGGTGCAGGGGCGGGCGGATTGTGCAAGAACTCGCCTATGGGCGCAAGGGAATGGGGCCGGCGGCCGCGGCCCGCAGGCGCTGGAGCGGCGGCTCCCGGACGCCACGGGCGATGCGCCCGAGGAACTCCCGGCGTGGCATCAGCGTGGCGCCCAGGCGCAGCAGGTGCGGGTTCGCCACCTGGCAGTCGATCAGTTCGATGCCGGCGGCGAGCGCCAGCGAGGCGAGGGCGGCCAGGGCGGCCTTGGAGCCATCGGGCACGACGCTCACCATGGACTCGCCGAAGAAGATGCGGCCGAGGCTGATGCCATAGATGCCGCCGGCCAGGCGGCCGCCCACCCAGGATTCAACCGAGTGGGCGACACCCAGTTCGTGGAGCCGGCAGTAGGCGGCGATCATCTCCGGTGTCAGCCAGGTGCCGGAGCCGCCACGGCTTGTGGCGCAGAGGTGGATGACCTCCCCGAAGGCCTGGTCGACCGAGGCCGTGAAGCGTCCGCTGCGCAGGGTGCGCGCCAGGCGCCGCGAGACGTGCAGTTGCCCGGGCAGGATGACGGCGCGCGGATCCGGGCACCACCAGAGGATGGGCTCGCCCGCGCTGAACCAGGGGAAGATGCCGCGCTCGTAGGCCGCCAGCAGGCGCGCGGGGGCGAGATCCCCGCCGGCGGCCAGCAGCCCGTTGGGCTCATCCAGCGCGTCCAGCGGATCAGGAAAAGCCTCGGGTGTAGCGCCGGGCCGGATCCACGCGAGGCGCGGGCCGCTGTTCACGCCGGATCCCTGCGGAAGGGCACGTGGTCCTGCACGGCGGCGATGTATCCGTCCACGTGCGCGCGCTCCTCGCCGAGGTGGCGGTCGATGACGGCCGCGAAGCGCGCATCGGCGAGCCAGTGGGCCGACCACACCGGTACCGGCTCGAAGCCGCGCGCCACCTTGTGCTCGCCCTGCGTGCCCGGTTCGAAGCGCTGCAGGCCGTTGGCGATGCAGTACTCGATGCCCTGGTGGTAGCAGGCCTCGAAGTGCAGGCTGTGGTGCTCGCCGGTGCTGCCCCAGTAGCGCCCGTAGAGGGTGTCGGTGCCGCGGAAGAAGAGGGCCACGGCGACGGCGGTTCCGTGCAGCGTGGCGAGCACCGCGAGAAACTGCCCCGGCAGCGTGCGGGCGACGGTGCGGAAGAACGCCTCGTTGAGGTAGGGCTCGCGGCCGCGCCGCCAGAACGTGCTCGCGTACAGCGGCATGATCTCGCCCCACAAACGGTCATCGATCTCCGCGCCCGTGAGCGTGCGCAGGCGGATGCCGGCCTCGGCGACGCGGCGGCGCTCGCGCCGGGTCTTCTTGCGCTTCTCGGCCGTGAATCCGTCGAGGAAGTCCTCGAAGCTCCCGTAGCCGCGGTTGTGCCAGTGGAACTGGCAGTCCTTGCGCAGCAGCCAGCCCCGGGCACCGAGCGATGCGGCCTCCTCATGCGTCGGGAACAGCACATGCACCGAGGAGGCGGCGCTGTCGCGCGCCAGGGCCAGCGCGCCCGCCAGCAGCACATCGCCGGTGGCCTGCCGGTCCGCCGCGGGAGCGGTCAGCAGGCGCGGTCCGCTGGCGGGCGTGAAGGGGACGGCTGCCACCAGCTTGGGAAAGTAGGACAGGCCGGCGCGTCGGTAGGCATCCGCCCAGGCGAAGTCGAAGACGAACTCGCCCCAGGAGTTGGTCTTGCGGTAGAGCGGCAGGGCGCCGGCGAGCATGCCGGCCGCATCGCGCACGAGCAGGTGGCGCGGGGTCCAGCCGGTGGCGTCCGCCGCGCAGCCGCTGTCCTCCAGGGCGGCGAGGAACTCGTGGCGGAGGAATGGCTGGGCGCTGCCCTCGAGCGCGTTCCACTCGGTGGCGGCCACGCCATGGATGCTGTCGAGGATGTGCAGTTGCACGCCGCGGCCTGGTCCGCCATCAGCGCGCAGCGAGGTAGCGCTCGGCGTCCAGTGCCGCCATGCAGCCGGAGCCCGCCGAAGTGATGGCCTGCCGGTAGACGTGATCGGCCACATCGCCTGCGGCGAACACGCCGGGCACGCTGGTGGCGGTGGCCCCGCCCTGCAGGCCCGCGCGTACCGTGATGTAGCCGTTGGCCATGTCGAGCTGGCCGGTGAAGATGCCGGTGTTGGGGTCGTGGCCGATGGCGATGAACACGCCGTGCACCGCCAGCTCGCGGCTGGCGCCATCGCCCGTGTGGCGCAGCCGCAGCCCGGTGACGCCGGAGCCATCACCCAGCACCTCGGCCACCTCGTGGTTCCAGAGGATGTCCACGTTGCCGCCCCGCGCCTGCGCCAGCAGCCGGTCCTGCAGCATCTTCTCCGCGCGCAGGCTGTCGCGGCGGTGGATGAGCGTGACGCGGCTGCAGAGCCGGGCGAGGTAGAGGGCTTCCTCCACGGCGACATTGCCGCCGCCCACGACGGCCACCTCCCGGCCCTTATAGAAGAATCCGTCGCAGGTCGCGCAGGCGGATACACCCTTGCCGCGGTAGGCGGTTTCACCGGGCAGGCCGAGGTAGCGGGCCGAGGCCCCGGTGGCGATGATCAGCGCGTCGGCGGTGTACTCGCGCTCGCCGCCCCTGAGGCGCAGCGGCCGCACGCCGAGGTCGGCCCGCTCGATGTGGTCGAAGACCGTCTCCACGCCGAGCCGTGCCACGTGCTCGCGCAGCTGCTCCATGAGTTGCGGCCCCTGCAGGCCCTCGGCGCCGCCCGGCCAGTTGTCCACCTCGGTGGTGTTCATCAGCTGGCCGCCCTGCGCGATCCCGGTCACCAGCACCGGGTCCAGCTGGGCCCGTGCCGCATAGATGGCGGCGGTCTGGCCGGCCGGGCCGGAGCCGAGGATGAGGAGTCGGGCGTGCTGGGTGTCGGCCATCGCGGGTTCCTTCCGGTGGGTGTTCGAACCACCTCTGACTTGCTGCTATGATGACCGATGACCGCTTTCTTCTGGAAGCAGTCGGTCCATGTTGTTGTTGCGAAGTCCCAGGTGAGCAAAGCAGTCCGGCTCGACGCCGACAGTGTGCCCGTGAAGTCCGCGGTCAACGCCCTGCGGGAGTCGGCCCTGTGGGTGCTGGGCGCGCTGGCCCTCATCATGCTCGTCGCCCTGGTGAGCTATGACCCGCGCGACCCGGGTTTCAGCCAGACCGGTGACGGCCTGCCGCTGCGCAACCGGATCGGTTCGGGCGGGGCCTGGTTTGCCGACATCGCCTACAGCCTCTTCGGTGCCCCGGCCTACCTGCTGCCGGCGGTGATGGTGCTCGCCGGCTGGCTGGTGTTCACCATGCGCAAGCTGCCCGGGCCGCTGGATCGCGCCATTCTCGGCACGCGCCTCGCGGGCTTCCTCCTGACGCTGCTCACCAGCTGCGGCCTCGGCACGCTGCACTTCGCCGCCGGCGCGCTGCCGCAGTCGGCCGGCGGTGCGCTCGGGGAGCTCGTCGGCAGGGGCCTGGCCGGCAGCCTCGGCAGCGTCGGGGCGACGCTGCTGCTGCTCGCGCTGTGGCTGGCCGGCGTTTCCATCTTCACCGGCCTCTCCTGGCTGGCGGTCATGGACGCGACCGGCCGCGTGATCCTCGACGGCATCGATCGCCTGCGCACTCTCGGGCGCCAGGTCCGCGAGCGGGCGGACATGAAGCAGGCCCAGGAACAGCGCCAGGAAGTGGTGCGGGCCGAACGCCGGAAGGTCGCGAAGAAGCCGCCGCCGCGCATCGAGCCCGTCGTCAAGGCGCCCGAGACGGGCGCGCGTGTCGAGCAGGAGAAGCAGGTCCGGATGTTCGACCAGCCGGTGCCGGGCGAGCTGCCGCCGCTCGCGCTGCTCGATGATCCGCCGCAGCAGGCACCGGGCTATTCCACCGAGGGTCTGCAGGCCATGTCGCGCCTGGTGGAGATGAAGCTGCGCGACTTCGGCGTGGAGGTCGAGGTCGTCTCGGTGCACCCGGGTCCCGTGGTGACGCGCTTCGAGCTCAACCCCGCCCCGGGCGTCAAGGTGAGCCAGATCAGCGGCCTCGCCAAGGACCTGGCCCGCTCGCTGTCGGCCGTCAGCGTGCGCGTGGTCGAGGTGATCCCCGGCAAGTCCACCGTGGGGCTGGAGATACCCAACGAGAGCCGCGAGCTGGTGACGCTCGGCGAGATCCTGCGCTCGAAGGCCTACGAGGAGATGAGCTCGCCGCTGACGCTCGCGCTCGGCAAGGACATCAGCGGCAAGTCGGTGGTCGCCGACCTGCAGCGCATGCCGCACCTGCTCATCGCCGGCACCACCGGCTCGGGCAAATCGGTCGGCATCAACGCCATGGTGCTGAGCCTTGTCTACAAGTCCAAGCCCGAGGACGTGCGCCTCATCATGGTGGACCCGAAGATGCTCGAGCTCTCGGTCTACCAGGGCATCCCGCACCTGCTCTGCCCGGTGGTCACCGACATGAAGGACGCCGCCAACGCACTGCGCTGGTGCGTGGTGGAGATGGACCGCCGTTACCGGCTGATGGCGGCACTCGGCGTGCGCAACATCGCCGGCTACAACCGCCGGATCCGCGCCGCGCAGGAGAAGGGCGAGACCATCCCCGATCCCTTTCCGCCCAACACGGCCGAGGGCCTGCCGGCGCAGGCCCTGCCGCTCGAGCCGATGCCCTTCATCGTCGTCATCATCGACGAGCTGGCCGACATGATGATGCTGGCGGCCAAGGAGGTCGAGCATCACCTGTCGCGCCTGGCCCAGAAGAGCCGGGCGGTGGGCATCCACCTCATCGTCGCGACACAGCGTCCCGAGGCCAAGATCGTCACGGGTCTCATCAAGAGCAACCTGCCCTGCCGGATCGCATTCCGCGTGGCATCGCGCATGGATTCCCGGATCGTGCTCGACCAGAACGGGGCGGAGGTGCTCATGGGGCAGGGGGATATGCTCTATTTGCCACCTGGAAGCTCCAAGCTCGTACGCGCCCAGGGCACCTTCCTCGAGGACAGCGAGCTGAAGGCGCTGATCGATTTCCTGAAGGAGAAGGGGGAGCCTGAGTTCCACCCCGAGCTGGTCCAGCTCGGCAAGCAGGAAGTGACGTCCGACGGGCCGCGTGACGAGCTGTTCGACCAGGCGGTCGAGGTCGTTCTGCAGACCAAGCGGGGCAGCGTGAGCCTGCTCCAGCGGCGGCTCACCATCGGCTACTCGCGGGCCAGCCGGCTCATCGAGGAGATGGCGGCGGCGGGGATCATGGGCGAATACAAGGGCAGCCAGGCCCGCGAGGTAATGATCACCGCCGACGAATGGCAGGCGATGAAGGAGCAGGAGGCGACGCAGCTCCGGCAGGCGGTGCTCGCCGATCCTGTGCCCGATGACATGTTTGACGATGATATCTGAGCAAGCCTCGCAAGTGCGTATGCGGTCGGGGTGACGCATGTACACGATCGTCTTTGCCGAGGGGGTGGCTGACACCCTGAAGGCGATTCGCGCCTACGATCTCCGGCGGTTGCTCGCTACAATGGACAGACAACTGCAGAGGGAACCGGCCCGTCAGACACGGAATAGAAAGGTGATTCTCGGTCTGAAAGTGCCTTGGACGCACGAGGAGCCTATCTGGGAGCTCCGGGTGGGCGAGTACCGCGTTTTCTACGACGTTGATGAACCGAGGAAACGGGTCATCGTCCGCGCGGTGCGGCGGAAGGCCCCTCACCAGACGAGCGAGGAGATGCTGTGAAGGTTGTTGCCGCCCGAGAAGCTGACCTGAACCGCTGCCTTGAGGCATCCCAGCGAGATCAGATCCTGATCACGCGGCGAGGCAAGCCGGTTGCGCTGGTGGTCGGGGTGGAGGGTCTCGATCGGGAACAGATCGAGCTGGGCCAGTCGGACAGATTCTGGCGACTCGCCCGCAAGTGGCGCCGGCAGAAGACGATCAGTCGGGCGGAACTCGACAGACGGCTCTCCGGCAGGTGACGTCGAAGATCTGATCCGGCGACCGGATACCCGGCTGGCGGGTACAGGTTCCTGTCTGGCTGCTTTCCCCGCGTTCAACAGGATCTCTGTGCCGGGTGCTTGCTCCATGGAACTCGCGCGGATCCCTGAGCCTCTCCGTAAGTTCATTCCTGTCATTGAACGTGTGAGCCGTTTCATCAGCGAGCCTGATGCGCGGATCGAGCTCTGGCCGATCCTGTGCCGGACGACATGTTTGACGATGATCTGTAACGTGGCGCATGCCGGAGGCGTCGGAGCGTGAGAAAGCTCAGACGCCTTCACCATTTCATTGATTGATTTGGGGATGCAGAGTCCCGTCGTGATGCACAGGACGCTTCGCCAGGAGCGTTGGCCTTCCAATCGTGCAGAACATCCATATCGAGGCGGGCGGGCTCAGAAGCCCAGCGTATGTCGGCTGCGCTCCACATCCCGGCGCCGCGAGTTCCTATCCACCGCGGGATCAACGCCCAACTCGAGTGCCGCATAAGGCGGGTGAGAATCCTGCTCCGGTCAGAATTGAACACGCGCCTCCCGGCCCGCTGATCGGGTTGACGGTGCGTGTGAAGAGGCTCTGGCGGGGAATCGGGCCAAATCCGGCGGCAATCCCCCGCTGCAGGCCGCCCTGGCCCACGACGGCGTTCGCGGTAAAGGCCTGCGGTGCCCCAAGAGCTCCCACACCGGTTCCGAGCACTCGGGCACTGCCGACGCTGGACTCGGCAGCTTCCTTGCCATTCGAAATGAACTGCCCCATGGCCGTCGCTTGAGCACCGGCGATGACGGCGGCCGTGCCCCCCCGAAATGCCGGGCCGGGCGAAGTATAGGACTTTTTCGCTCCTGGTCGGGTATAGGACGTAGCGCCCTGACTGGCAGGGGCACTGGTGGACGCGGGTCGGCTTTCCTGGGCGCAAAGTGGCGCCACGCTCACCTGGCTCAGCAAACCCCAGAGGATCAGTGCGTTCCATCTCATCAGGCCACCCCCTTTTTCATCGACAGGGATGAGCGGCACTGATCATTCGTCCCGGGAAAAGAAACCTTTCCCGTCGTTTCCGAGCAGCACCAGTTGATTGCCCGCGAAGTCGGTGACCGCCAGATCGAGGTCGTTATCACCGTCGAGGTCGCCGGCGGCCAGGGCGGTGGGGCTGTCGCCCGCGGCAAAGAGAACAGGCGCGCCGAAATTGGCGCCGCCGTTGTTGATCAGAATAGCGACGCCCGAATCGTCAAGTCCGCTGCCGAGGTTCGCCACCGCCAGGTCGGGGCGGCTATCGCCGTTGAAATCAGCCGCCAGAACGAAGTCGGGGTTCGCACCGACGGAAATAACCCGCTGGAGCGCGAAAGTCGCGTTTCCGTTATTGAGCAATATGGACACGGTATCGGCGGTGTCGGCGAGCGCACCCTGGTTGGCCACGATCAGATCAAGATCGCCGTCATTGTCGAGCTCGGCCGCCGCAATATGGACAGGACGAAAGCCCACGCCGAAGTAAATCGGCGTGAGGAAAACGGCGCCGCCGGTGTTACGGAGAACGGAGACGTTGCTCGTGTCTTCGCTGGTGGCGGCCAAATCGATGTCACCGTCGTTGTCGAGGTCAGCGGCCACAACCGCACTGGGGCCTGCGGCGACCTGGACATTGACTGCGCCGCCGAAAATCCCGTTGCCGGCCCCGGGCAGCAGCGAAAGCGAATTCGAGTAGTAATTGGCGGTGATCAGGTCGATTGAGCCGCTCAGGTCAAGGTCACCCGCGGCGAGCATGGTGCCGACGTTGCCAGTTGGATAGGCGATGCCGGTGCTGAAGTTGACCAGGCCCTGGTTGAGAAAGACGGTCGCGCCAGGCCCGGCAATCGCCCCGACGCTGCCGACGGCGATGTCGCGTTTTCCATCGCGATTGAAATCGGCCGTGAGGATACTGTGGGGGGTGTCGCCGGCGGGCAACGTTCGCACGAGGGTCAATTTGCCGGAGCCATTATTGGTGAGCACAGAGACGCTGTCGCCGCCAAAGTTGGCTACGGCGGCGTCCAGGTCGCCGTCATTGTCGAAATCGGCAAGTGCCACGCTGTCGGGGTGTGAGCCCGTGGGTACTTCACAACTGTTGCCGACGAGACCGCAGGCGGTGAGGCGGGGCGGCGTGTTGTTGCCGTCTCCGGGCGAGGGGGATGGTGTCGGCGCGGGACCGCCGCAACTCTGGCCCAGTGAGAGGGCGGTGCTGCATACGATGAAACCGATCAGGATCCGACTCGAGGCGTTTTTCACGCGCATGCACCTGCCTTACCGTGTGAGACGCTCCGGCGGTTCGATCGCTCCCGGCGAAGCATCGAATCCGGCCCCGTGGTTCCGGCCGCACCTGTGGGGCGGAAGCGGTGCGGGCAGAATTCATTCTACTATTCGTTGAAGAAGATCGAAACTGTCCCGCCCGCGCGATTGGTCACGGCAATGTCAGGAGAGCCGATCCCGTCAAAATTGCCCACCGCCACGTGCGTGGGCCTCGCACCGGCCTCAAGCACAATGTCCTGCATGAAAGTCCCATTGCCGCGGTTCAGCAGAATCGACACACTCCCCGCATCTTCGAGCACGATCGTGTCCCCGCTGTTGGCCGTGACGAGGTCGATCCATCCGTCCTTGTTGAAGTCGGCGGCGGCGATGCCCTCCGCGCCGGGCTCCACGGCATATATCGCCTGGGGAGCAAAGTTTCCCGCACCCTGGTTGATCAGCACGGAGACGCTGGCTCCGTACTGGACGGCGGCCAGCACGGAGAGGTTGCTGGCGACGGCAAGGTCGACGCGGTTGTCATTGTTGAAGTCGGCGGCGACCAGGCCGAAGCTGAGATTGCCCGCGGGGATGGTGGCCAGGGTGGAGAAGCCGCCGTTGCCCGCGCCCTTGAGGACCGTCACCGTGTTGTCGCTGAAGTTTGAGGTGGCCAGATCAAAACGTCCGTCAGTGTCGAAATCGGCAACGACAATGTCCTGCGGCGAGCGGCCGACGGCAGTGGTGGCGACCACTGAGAAGTTGCCGAAGCCGTCGTTGAGCAGGATGGTCACGTTGTCGGAGTCGAAATTCGCGACGGCGAGATCGGTCGCAAAGTCGCCGTTGAAATCCTCCGCGACCAATGCGCGGGGACGGTCACCGGCAGAAACGGGAAACGCCTCGGTGTAGCCCTGGAACGTGAGATAGAGGAGCGATACCGCCTGGCTGGCAGGGTTGGCCGTGGCGATGTCGACCAGCCCGTCAAAGTTGGTGTCGAAGGCGACAAGGTCGAGGGGCTTGCCTCCGGTATCGAGCGGTATGCGCTCTTCAAAGCTGCGGCCGCCGGTGTTGACGAAGATCGAAGCGGTGGCGTCCCCCTGCTCGGCAACCGCCAGATCCAGGTTGCCGTCGCCGTCGAAATCCTCCGTTGTGGTGCCGAATGGCACGGAGCCGGTAGCCAGTTCCAGATCCGGGTGTCGGCGGGTTGAGCCGCAGATCGTGTCGAGATACCCCGGGCTGTCCTGGGTGAGGAGGGTGCCGAGCGGATCGAAGACGAAGAAGTGCACGATCGACCGCTTGAACCGCTGTTCGTTGAGCAGCGTGGGAGGCGAGTCGAACGTGTTCATGATGTCGGTGGCGTCAAACGCGTGGTGCAGGCCGAGCAGGTGGCCGACCTCGTGACTGCCGACGTTGCCCAGGGCGGTTCCGGCCTGCTCCACGCTGAGCGAGTCGAGCCCGAAGAAAGCGGGTGTGAAAAACGAGCTGAACACCAGGGCCACGTCGGACTTGCTCTGGTTGAAGGTGTCGACGCCGAAGGCGGCAACGCCCAGCCCGTCCGACGCGAGTGAATCCTGGCCGGAGAGGATGGGGCCGAAGAACAGGCTCGCGAAAGGCTGCCCGGCCGGGGCCGGGTTCTGGTCGCTGCGGAGGATTTCGACGTTATAGCCGCGGAAGTTGACGCCGATGGTCCCGCTGATCGCGTTGCGCAGGTCGGGGGTGCTGGCGGCCAGGCCGGGGCTGATCGCGCCGCCGTCGAACGCACCGACGGTCACCGTGTTGCCGTCAGGTGCGACGAAGCTCCCGCCACCGAACTGCAGCATGACGATTTGCTTCGCAGCGGCCGGGACGGGAAAGCCGTGCTCGACCAGCAGCGTCACGTCATAATTCTGGCCGGGTTCGACGTTGCCAAATCGTCGCTCGATGCCGAACTGATATTGGCCCGTCCTGTGGACGACCTGCTGAAAGATGTCTCCAAAGCCGATCGCGGCCCCGGCGGTGGTGGCCCCCAGGAGCGTGCCCACCTCCTTGTCTTCCTGGACGCGGAAGATCGCGATACTCACCTGGGCGTCGGTGCCGGCCTCACTGAGCGTAACGGTGACCCGGTCACCGGCCTGGAGTTCGCCCAGAGCGAACAGGTCGACGTCGTTGCTGTCGGGAGCAGTTCCGGTGAGACGCACCGTGCCGGAGGAGAGGTCAATCTGCTGGGCGGTCGCGATTTCGTTGTTGGGCTCCTGCTCGGACGTGGGAGGCAGGAGATCGGCTGGGGTGGGGCCGCAGGTGCCTCCCGAGAGTGCAAAAGCCATCACCACACCGATCAGGGGCAGATAACGCACCATAAAGATGTCCTCGTGGGGCGGCCAATCGTTGAGCTGCAGTGTACCATGGGAAAGTTCGTCTTGAAATCTCGAAATGGCTCTTTTCGTGCGAAAGATCCGGCCGATGGGATGCCAATGTGGGATGGAGCAACCTCCCCGTTTCCGCGGCTTGATGCCGTGGCGCGGACGAATCGGGATGAGGTATAATGCCGTCTCGGGCTTTTTGAACAGGTGACATGATGACGCGATCACGGATTGGACGCACGGTGCCGCTGGGAATTCTGTCGATGCTGGCGCTTGGCCAGGGATGCCCTGATTCGGGCGGGAACGGCGGCACGGGAGGCGCTAATGGCGGCGGTTTGCCCCCCGAGAACGCCCGCGTGGCCACCCAGAGCCAATGTGCACAGAACGTGATCACCTGCACGGTCACATTCCCGAAGGCTCGCATCCAGATCATTGCCGGACCGGGCCAGGTGGTGACGCCGACGGCCAAGGGCTTCACCGTCCAGGGGAGTAACGGCAACGGTTCAGAGACCGTGAACCTGCTGGGCAGCACGAGCACGGCCGGGCAGGGCGCGACGCAGATCTTCTACAGTTGGAGCCAGGGGGCGTCGGACAGCAATCCGCTCACGCTCAACCCGGGAACGCAGTTCTCAACGCAGCCGAATCCGTCGGTGCTGATGAAGAAGGGGCTGCACTATGTGCGGCTGACGGTCACCAACGACATCTTCCGTGACGAGATCACCGCTCCGACAGGTGAAGTGATCCTGAGGAACGTGTTCCAGTCCGACTTTGTCGAGGTGGAAATCGACGTCCAGGATTAAGGACGGTCGATAAGAATCCAGGGGAGGGCGGCGGGCCGGAGGCGGCACGCCGCGGGTCAAACGAGAGGGTCGGATCGGCGATGTGGAACGTGGGGCACAGGTCAGGTCGGTGGGTCTGCTCGGCGGCGGTTCTGCTGCTGTCGACGAGTGCCGGCTGGTCGCAGCAGACCGGCGGCTCGCGAAGACTCGCCACGCAGCCATCGACCTCCACCGCCACGCGGCCGGTCGGGTCGACGACCGCCCCGGCCACCCAGCCGACGAATCGCCCGCGGTATACGGCACCCGGAGCGGGGGTGCGCGGCATGAGCCTGGGCCTGCCCGCAGCAGCGGCGGCCTCGATTTCCCTCGGCGGCGTCACGGACTCGGATCGATCGGCGAGTGAGTTCTCGCAGGGTAGCCTGGCTCCGCAGAGTGCGATTCTCACCGGCAAGCCAGCTCTCAGCGGCTCGGGGGGAACGCAACTCGCCTCGTCCATAAGCTCGAAGCCGGGTATCGGTACGATCGGCCGCGGAAGCATCGGATTCGCGGCCCGGAACACGCTTCTGACGGCTCGGGCAAATGCATTCAGCGGAGCAACTGGAGTCCGTCAGCAGCTCCTCGGCGCCAATTTCTCCCAGAGCAGTCTCGCAGGCATCAGGAGTTTCCATCGGTAGTGAGTTATAAACAGCTCCTGATCCACAGCGCCGCTTTGAGTTCTGCGGCTGGGAACAGGAGAGTTTGCCTGCCATGATCATGTCATCTTGCTGGCGTGCCGAAACGCCGCTCCTCGCGCTGCTGGCCTTCGCGGCATACGACGGTGGGATCAAGACACTTGCCGCCGAGAGCGCGCGAGAGTTTGCCGCCGCGCCCGTGCAGAGTGACTGGGGGGATGTGCTGGAGGGAGTGACGCGGCGGGAGGACTGGCCGGCGCGGCGAGTGGAGATCCGGCGGCTGTTCCTGGAGTTGATTCGCGATCAGTACAAGCCGAACCGCCCGCCGCTGGCGCTCGAGACACACGAGTCGGTTGATGTCGAGGGAGTTTATCAACGCTCGCTGATCAGCTACGCGGTCGAGGCGGGCGAGCGGGCGCATGCCTATCTGGCCGTTCCCCATTCGCGATTGAATGAAGTCGCAGTGAAGTATCCGGCCGTGCTGGTGCTGCATGGGACGACGGAACACGGAAAAGAGCAGGCTGCGGCGTTGTCGGGCGATCCGACGCGTGCGTATCTCGATCAGCTCGCGCGGCGTGGATACGTGGTTCTCGCGCCGGATCACTTCGTGGCTGGGCATCGCGTGCCGCCGGAGGGGCCGTATCAGACCAGGCGGTTTTATGAGAAGCATCCCGAGTGGACGGCCGTGGGGAAGTTCACGTTCGAGCACAGCATCGCGGTCGACGTGCTCACTTCGCTGCCGCAGGTCGATCCAGCCAGGATCGGTGTGATGGGGCATTCGCTGGGCGGGCAGGGGACGCTGTTCCTGGCCGCGTACGACGAGCGGATCGCCTGTGCGGCGGCGAACTGCACGGCGGGCAGCTTCCGGCACAACCCCAAAGTGCTCGACTGGGCGCGGGACCGTTGGTACGTCTACTTCAAGCACCTGCGGCCGGGATTGCTCAACGGCAAGCTGCCGCCGATCGACTTTCATCACGTGATGGCGCTGGCGGCTCCACGGCCGCTGCTGGACTGCTCGGCGGTGAACGACGGACCGCGTGAAACACAGAAACAGCGTGTGCTGCTCGATCTGGCGGTTGCCGATGTGTACGAACTGCTGGGTGCGGGCAAGAACTTCGCCTTCTACGTGAATGGCTATGGCCACGCGAGCCAGTACGAGACACGGGAGCTGATGTACGCGTGGCTGGATGCGCACCTCAAGCCGCCGGCGGCGACGCAGCCGTCGCTGGTGGGGCAGGGGCCGAGATAAGGTCAATTGGGTTCGCAGGCGACGGCGCGGGTGTACGTATGGTGGTACGTGGTGGTGTCAGGCCCGCCGGCGCGCGGGACCGTCGGTGAATGTTTCGCGGGAAGGGATTCCCGCGGAGGAAGATGCGAGAAAGGATTCTCGCACCAGCACAAAACCCCCCTCATTCCCCTCTGGATACAGGGGGGAGGCTGGGTGCGAGAAAGGATTCTCGTACCAGCACAGAACCCCCCTCATTCCCCCCTGAGTACAGGGGGGAGGCTGGGTGCGAGAAAGGATTCTCGTACCAGCACAGAACCCCCCTCAGTCCCCCCTGGGTACAGGGGGGAGGCTGGGTGCGAGAAAGGATTCTCGCGCCAGAAACCCCCCTTATTCCCCCCTGGATACAGGGGGGAGATACAGGGGGGAGGCTGTTCCCGAAACCCTCGCGGGCGCTTCGGGCGCTGTGTCAATCGCCGACACGCCACTCGAGAATGCCGGCGGAGCGGTCGGGGCGCAACTCGGCAAAAAGGCGGATCTGGTCGGTCGTGATCGGGTCAAACGTCACGCGGTTCATCTTGTCCGGTGCCGTGCCATAACTGCTCGGGTTGGGGACATCCTTCCACGCGTTGCCGTCCTTGTAGAGCAGCCGCCACTGGCGGGGCATGCGGCAGGCGCCGGTGCCGCTGTCGTCGTACCAGAGCACTTCGGCGAAGGACAATCTGCGCGGGCCGGAGAACGAGTATTGCACCCACTGGCCGGTTCCCTTGTTCTCCCCCCAGGTGAATCGCGGCACCTTGAGCTCATTCGACTTGTTCGGCACGACACCGTCATTGAGGGCGTCGAGCGTATCGGCTGGTCCGACGGTCGAAGCGGTGATCAGCATGTTGGGCTGACTCCAGTCGCTCTGTGTGGTGGGGGCCGGGCCGATGATCGGAAACGCCGAGATCCGCAGGCGGGCGCAGCCCATCGGGATCAGCGTGATCTCCTCTTCGGGCTGGTCTGACTGGACCAGGCTCTGCCTGATCTCGCCGACGAGCCCGTTGGCCTCCAGCACCCATTGCGGAATGCGCTTCCCCTTCGCACGGAGCATGAGCGGTGCGGCATCGGGGGTGAACGGCTGCCCCTTCACCGGCGCGAGCTTGTCTTTCGCCTGCACCAGTTCAAAGGAGCTGGCGGGATCCTTCAGGTCGAGGACGAGACCGTAATTCCACGCCGACTTCGGGAACACCTCAAAGCCCTTCCAGGCCTTCTCCGTGTCGTAGGGTTTCCACTCCTCATCGATCTTGAGCGAGTAGGTGAGCGGGCCACGACTGACGGAGACCGTGTTGCCGTTGTGATCCCACACCCTGGTGGTGATCTTCATGCCGAAGTTCAGAACGAGGCGGTCGCCGTTCGCCCACTCGCGATCGATCGTGATCCACTGGCGCGGCTTTGCGGCGACGTCCAGGGCCCGGTCGTTGAGCATCACCTTCGTCTCGTCGCACCATCCGGGCACACGAAGCGTCAGGGGGAACCTGACGGCTTTCGCCGCCGAGACGGCCAGGTGCACGACCCCGTCAAACGGGTAGTCCGTGGATTCCGTGATCTTCACTTCGGCGCCGTCGGAGACCTTGGCCTTGACGCTGCAGGGGGCGTACATCGTCGCAGCCAGCCCGTTTCCGGCGGTGGCCATCCACAGGTGCTCGCTGTAGTAGGGCCAGCCGTGCGAAACATTGTGCTGGCAGCAGCGGTATTGCTCATAGGGCGAGTAAGAGAACATGTCGCCGCCGTTCTGGATGAGCGGCGCCTTGCTGACGCGATCGAGCTGCACCTGGTTGGGCGCGGTGAGATAGTGCAGGGCCTTCAGATCGGGTGTCATGGCGGCGGGCAGCGAGTTGAATGCGACTTCCTCACAGCGGTCGGCCCAGGTCGCGTCGCCGGACATGCCCAGCAGGTATTCGAAGCTGTACATGAACTCGACCATCGAGCAGCTCTCGGCGGCCTGGCGCGGCCCCCGGTAATTGGGGCGGGCGTTTTCATCGGCCCCGAACATGCCGCCGGGAACCTGCCCGTACATGTCCATGATGGCGGCATAGTTTCGCTCGGTTGCCCGGTAATAGCGCAGGTCGCGGACCTGCTGGTAGACCTGTGCCGGCTCGCGAAAGCCCTGGCAGAAATTGACGCCGTGAAAGCTGGCGATGTCCTGTTTCCAATTGGCGGTGCAGTCGTGGTTGATCGCAGCCAAGAGGAGCAGCCACTTTTCGCCGGTACGGTTGTAGAGCCAGTAGATGCTGTCCAGGTTGTCGCCGCCGCGGAGCTTCTGCCAGCTTCCCGGAAGCAGTTTCTCAAGGGGCAGCGTCATCTGCCACTTGAAGTAGCGGGTCATGAAGTCGAGGACACGGCTGTCGCCGGTCGCATCGTAATAGGTGCGAACGGCGTAGAGCATGATCATGTTCGGCCAGACGTCGATCTTCTCGCGGTTGTTTTCGTCACCGAAGTAACCGTCGGGCCGCTGGGCCGCCATGGTGGCCTCGACCCACTTGCGGGCTTCCAGGATGATCCGTTCGTCCTGCAGGATGTAGCCCAGGTCGATGAAGCCCTTGAGCCAGTAGGGCAGTTCCTCCCAGCCCCACTTGCCACGGCCGTCCTTGTCGGACCAGGCGTTGCCTTCAAAAGTGAGCCACGGACTGATCTGGTCGAGATGGCCGATCATGCCGTTGGCCAGGAGTCGCAGTTGCTCGCGGACCCAGCCATCGGGGCGGACGGAGCCGACGGGCAGGCGGATGAGGGGGCTGGGCAGCAGCGGGAGCCGGTTGCTGACGTAGTGCGCGTTGCCGCCCTCCGATGTCGGAGTGTCAGTCACGCGCACGGAGGCATCGGCGGCGAGAGTCACGATCGCCGGGATCGTCAAACAGGAAACAACCCCGCAAAGGAAGCAATGTCGCATCAGAATCTCCTGGCGCTCGGTTTCAGCGTGCTCAACCCCGCGTGTGTGCGTAGAAGACAGGATGCCCCCGCGCGTGTCAAGCGAGCCACGGCTGCAGCCGCACGGTCTGCGAATTCACGAGGGTGGGGGGCATCGATGCGAATTGCGAATTGAGAGTTGAGAGTTGAGAATTGGGGAAGCGATGCGTGGATGCCCCCGGCGAACGAAGGTTGCGGTGGAGCGATGACACCGGTACCGTGCTGCCGTACTACTTCTTCGATCAGGAGACCGCATCATGGCGTACAAACGATTCTCTGCCTGCCTCGTGTTGATGCTCGCGATTCCAGCCGTCGGAGCCGACCTGGACGAACTCTACGTGCTTCGCAAGGGCCAGTCGCAGCGGTCCTCGAGCGCGGATCCGGACTGGAAAAACGGCAACGGCGATTGCCGGCCGATCGAGCCGGGCCAGACGCTGGTGATCGCGGACATGGACGGGCCGGGTCTGATCAAGCACATCTGGTTCACGATCGCGGCCCAGGACCCGCGGTACGGGCGTTCGCTCACGTTGCGGATGTACTGGGAGAACGAGGAAGAGCCGGCGGTCGAATCGCCAATCGGCGATTTCTTCGCGGTGGGGCACGGCGCGTTGAAGCATGTAAATTCGATGCCCGTGGCCGTGAGCTCCGAAGGCCGCGCGTACAATTGCTATTGGCCGATGCCGTTCAACCGGCACGCGAAGATCACGCTGACCAACGATTCGAAAGAATACAAGGTCGATTGCGTATTCTGGTACGTTGACTACTACAGCGTGCCCGCGCTGCCGCCGGGGACGGGCCTGTTCCACGCGCAGTATCGCCAGGAGCACCCCTGCAAGGCGGGTGAGGATTACCTCATTCTCGACGCGGAGGGCGAGGGCCAGTACGTGGGGACGGTCCTTTCCGCGCATCTGCGCACGGCGAGCTGGTTCGGCGAAGGCGATGACCGCTTCTACATCGACGGCGCGACCGAGCCCCAGCTTCGCGGAACGGGCACCGAAGACTATTTCTGCGACGCGTGGGGCTTCCGCGCGTTCGACCGGCCTTATTATGGTGTCACGCTGCTCGACGGTTTCGACGTGGGTGACCGTCTGACCGCCTATCGCTGGCATATTCCCGACCCTGTCCTCTTCAGCAAGTCGTTGAAAGTCACGATCGAACACAAGGGTGTCGGCTTCGATGCGGAAGGCAAGCTCGTGTCGGGATTCGAGGAGCGGCAGGACCTGTTCAGCTCGGTGGCGTTCTGGTACCAGCGCGGCAGGGCGAAGCGGTTTGCGACGCTGCCTCCGGCCGCGGAGCGCGTTGTGCCTTCCAGGAGCATCGAGCTCGAGGCATTCAAAGATCGTATGCAGGCGACGCCGGAAGCGGTGCTTCAGGTGCAGGGCGGCTCTTACAGTGCGGGAAATCAGGTACTCGCGCAGTTCAACTCGCCCGAGGCGAAACTGAGGGTGCCGTTCGAGGTGAAGAAACCCGTCAAGGGACTTGGCCGGCTGAAACTGACGCGGTCGTGGGACTACGGCAACTGGAAGGTGAGTCTCGACGGCAAGCCGCTGCCCGGCATGAACAATGTGGATCTCTTCAACGCGGCAGTTGCCTCGCAGGACTACCGGATCGGTGTGCTCGATCTCCAGCCGGGCGACCACGAACTGACATTCGAGTGCACGGGGAAGCACCCGCAGTCAAAGGGATACTTTCTGGGTATCGATGCGCTCGGCGTCGAGGAGATCACACCGTTCGTGAGCGAAAGAAAGAAGTGAGCCCGGCGATCGACCTCGCTTCAGTGCCGATCACTCCTCGTCGGTTGTGACTTCGATCTGGACTTCGGCATACATGGAGCTGCAGACGTTGTTTCCGCGAAGCGTGCCGACGAGCGGGGCGGCCTGCTCGGGGTGAGCGCTCGCAGCCAGGGCGACGTGGCGATCAGCGACGGCCAGGCCGGTGCTCGGGTCAAATCCGCGCCAGCCAGCCCCCGGCAGGTAGACTTCGGCCCAGGCGTGCATGTGGTCGACCCGGCGGCAGGCCTCATCTTCGTGATAGCCGCTGACGAAGCGGGCAGCCAGGCCCATGTGGCGGCAGCACTCGATGAACAGCACGGCCAGGTCACGGCATGCACCCTCCTGCTTTTCGAGAGTCTCGGCGGCCCGGTTGGGCGGCCCGCCCTCGCGCATCGTGCTCTTGCATTGCTCGCTGATTCTCCGGGCGAGCAACGTCAGGAATGCGATCGTCTGGTGCGATGACTCGTGAGCCAGTCCCCGGGCAAATGCGGCGACACTCTCCTCGTCAGGCGCCGGTTCCCGGTAAGCCGACAAAGCGTTGTGGATGGCGTCGGGATATTCCGCGGGCAGTCCCAGAACCGGCTGCGCGGTGACGAGGAAATTGAAGGGGTTCACACGCAGCGTGTCGACGGTGGCACGGGAGATGACCGTGAGGTTGCTGGTCAACTGTCCGAACCATGCGAGTGTCTGACTGTTGCCGTCGAGGTCGAGGCTGTCCGCCTGGCCCAGCGGTCGCGGTTCGACGCTGAGCGAGAAGTGCCGCAGTTGCTGGCTGGTGTCGCAGCGAGGCCGCAGCCGCAGGGTGTGCGGCTCGAGGAAGACCTCGGATTGATAGAGATAACGCGTTGTGTGAACAATCTGAAAACGCATGCTCATGCACATCCATCCAATACGGACTGCCCGTTGCCCCCGCCCGGCGAAGCCGCGAGCTCCTCGAAGACGCGTTCGATGCAGTGGGCGGGCAGGGCGGTCACAGAGGCACGCAGGCGATCCTGCCACCAGGTCGAAATCTCCTTGAGGTCTTCCTTCTCGTAGCGATGTTCGACGAGAATCGCTTTGGCGCGGTCGTAGATCACGACGTCGATGGGAAAATCGACGCCCGCCGCGCTGATCCGCGTCGAGTCGAAAGCCAGGCACCCGACCTTCAGGGCGAATCGCATCGAATCCTGGTACTTGAGCGTACGGTCGAGCACCGGCTTGCCGTACCCGGTTTCTCCGATGATCTGGTAGGGCGTTCCCTTGTTCACCTCGACCCAGTTTCCCTCCGGGTAGATCATGAAGAGCCGATGCTCGCGATCGTGCTCGAGCTGCCCTCCGACGATGGCGTGAATGTTGAACTGGAATCCGCTGGCGGTCAGGGCCGGCTTGTCTTCCTCGGCTACGCGGCGGATCTGGCCGGCGTAGGCGTTGACAACCTGGAACAGCCGCGTGAAAGGCTGTTCTCGCTCCTCGAGAGCCTCCTCGAAGTAGATGATCGACTTGTCGCGGACGGACCGCAGCCCGGAGGTCATCACGAAAAAAGGGTGACTGCCGATCCGGAAAACAGAAACCTTGCGGGCGGTAATGCACTCGCTTCCCGAGGTGATACGCGTGTCGGCAATCCCGACCAGCCCCTCCTCGACGTTGATACCCAGGCAGAAAGTCACGTGTGGCAGGCTCCTTCGTGTTCAGGTGCGATGCAACGATCGGTACGCCGGATCGATCGCATCACACGGTTTCACCCACGGGTCGCAGGGCGAAGAATGTCTTGAAGATACCTTCGCCAACCCGGTTCAGCTTGCTTTCGAACGAGTCCAGGAACTCGTGCAGGCCCTCGAGCATGATGTCCTGAACGTTGGCATATGACAACTCGGCACGGAGCTGGCCCAGCCGCTGCTCGGCGGGGTTGTGGAACGTGCCGACGGGCGTACCCGAAATTGCGTGGAGCGATTCGTCGGCCTTGATCACGCAGTAATGCATGGCCCGTGGGAACTCCCGATCCAGCGCCAGGAACTCGACGATGCGCTCGGGCAGGATCCGCCGCCAGCACTTGCGATACATCTGCAGTCCGCTGCAGGAGCGGAGCACGGCCGACCACTGGATGTCGTCCACCGGCGAGCCGATGTCGGTCACGCTGGGCAGGAGCATGAAGTACTTCACGTCGAGAATGCGGGCAGTCTTGTCGGCGCGCTCGAGCATCTGGCCCATGCGGTAGAAGTGCCAGCCCTCGTTGCGCGACATGGTCGCGTCGGTGACGCCGCGAAACATGTGGGCGCCCCGCTTGATCTCGGCAAAAAAGCCCTCCAGTTCACCCAGGGCCATCGGCGGCTGCACCTGCTGGTTCACTTGCAGGTACAGCGTGTTGAGTTGCTCCCACATGTCGGAGGAGATCGCTTCCCGGATGCAACGGGCGTTTTCGCGGGCCGCGCACAGGCAGGAGACGATGGAATTGGGGTTCTCTCGATCGAAGGCGAGAAACCGGATGACGTTCTCACGGCTGGCCGTGCCGTATTGCTCCTTGAAGGCCAGGTGATCGCCCGTGGTGTTGACGAGCGGCTCCCACTGGGCGGCAGACTCCTGCGCGAGGTCCAGCACCAGGTTGATGTTCACATCGATGAAGCGGGCCACGCTCTCGGCCCGTTCGATGTAACGGCTCATCCAGAAGAGCGCCTCGGCTACGCGGCTCAGCATGTGACCTGCCTTTCGAGGAAGGCCGTGGCGTTGGACTCGGGCTCGGCCGCTTCCAGCGGATCTTCGGCGAGGACCCAGGTGTCCTTGCTCCCGCCACCCTGCGACGAGTTCACGACCAGCGAGCCCTTTCTGAGGGCGACGCGGGTCAGCCCGCCCGGCAGCACGAAGATATCCCGGCCATAGAGGATGAACGGCCGCAGATCAACGTGGCGTCCCTCGATCTGATCGCCGACGATTACCGGAACCCTGGACAGGGCGAGCGTCGGCTGGGCAATGTAGTTGCGCGGATTTGCGCGGATGCGCTCCGCGAATTCGCGTTGCTGCTCGGCCGTCGAGTGCGGACCGACCAGCATACCGTATCCGCCGGACTCGTTGGCCGCCTTCACCACGAGCTCGGAGAGATGTTCGAGGACGTAGCGGCGATCCTGCTCCTCTCCGCAGACATAGGTGGGCACGTTGGAAAGGATGCTGTCCTCGCCCAGGTAATACCGGATGATGCGAGGTACGTAGGCGTAGATCACCTTGTCGTCCGCGATGCCGGTGCCCGGAGCGTTGGCCAGCGCGACGCGGCCGTGGCGGTAAGCTTCCATGAGGCCGGGCACGCCGAGCTGCGAGTCTTCGCGAAACGCAGCCGGATCGAGGAAGTCGTCGTCGATCCGTCGATAGATCACGTCAACCCGTTCGAATCCCTTCGTCGTTCTGAGATACACGTAACCCTCGTTCACGACGAGATCGCGGCCTTCAACGAGCTCGACTCCCATCTGCTGAGCGAGGAAGGAGTGCTCGAAGTACGCAGAGTTGTGGATACCGGGCGTGAGGACAACGACGCGCGGGTTGGCCACGTGCTCTGGAGCCAGATGCTCGAGCATGGCCAGGAGCTGCGAGGAGTACTCGGTGACCGGCCTGACGCGCGTGGCTTCAAACACCTGCGGGAAGGTGCGCTTCATTACCTGCCGGTTCTCGAGCACATAGGAGACGCCGGATGGGCAGCGGAGGTTGTCCTCGAGCACGTGCAACTGGCCGTCGCTGTTGCGGACGAGGTCTGTGCCGGTGATGTGACACCAGACGCCACGGGGTGGATTGAGCCCCACGCACTGCGGCCGGAACGAGCGGGCCGAGAGTACAAGCTCTTCGGGGACCACCTTGTCCTTGAGAATCCGCTGCTCGTGATAGATGTCGTCGATGAACAGGTTCAGGGCGTGAACGCGCTGGCGAAGGCCGCGCTCGATCCTATCCCACTCGGCAGCGGGCACGACGCGCGGGATCAGGTCGAAGGGCCAGATCTTTTCGGTGCCGGCTCCCTCGCCGTAAACGTTGAATGTGATGCCCATCTGCAGCAGGGTACGTTCGGCGGCGGCCTGACGACGCTCGAGCTCGCCATCCTCCAGGGCGGTGAGTCGCTTGAAGAGCAATTCAACGCCGGGTCGGGGACGGCCGTCAGCCAGGAACATCTCGTCGTAGAAGCTATCCGTCCGGTAACTGTAAAGTTGCATCACATGAGCTCCGTTCGAAGAACGCGGGGCGATGGGCAACGAGAATGCGGGGCGGCGGGCGCGCAGGCAAACATGGGGGCAGACGATCGGTGCCTTGGGCAAGCGAATTGCGGCATGTCGTGCTGGATGAAACGGAACAGGCGCTTCGAACCAAGGGAAGTGTACCTGAGCCCGGACGAGGAGTCAACGAAGAGCTTCAGCATTCTGGCGCGAAAAGGCCGCTGGAGGATGACTCCAGCGGCCCACACGTCTCAGTGATGTGCTCCTTGCGGATGGGATCCCTCCGAACCGCCAATTCGGACCGCGGTCAGGGGCAGAGTGCCATGTGGCCGATCTGCTGCTTCGATTCGAGGAAATCGGCCCGATTCAGCACGCCCCCGGTGAGATTGAGGTCGAATCGAGCGGTCTGGTCGTTCACCGGTTGGCCCAACCGCGACTGGATCAAGAGTGAGTCTGAGATGTTGACTGTGCCGCTGCCGGTGGCATCGCCGGCCAGTGAGCGGACGCTGCAGTCCAGATCTCCCATGAGCGGTTCGGCGAAGGTGCCTGGCTGGATCGTGAATGTGTAGCAACCCTGATCCGGCAGCATTGCGGTGGGGAAGATGAGGTCGATGACGTCGGTGGCGAGCGTCTCGATCCAGCCCGGAAGCATCTGAAGGGGCGGGCTCATCACGCCGCCTGAAGTAATGTGGCCGGTGACGGTGATACCCGCAGGATTGACGAGTGTCACGGGTCCGTCGAAGTGGATGCGGATCTTCTGGATTCCGTAGCCAAACTGCCGGTTACCGCGCGGCTCGACGGTCGGCCCGGTCATGCCGTTCCCGGTTGCGGCCGGGTCCAGGACGATCGGCAACTCGCCGACGCTCATGTGCTGGCGAACGCTTTCCCAGCGCGTGATCGAGCGGCAGCCGGGGCACGGGTCGGGAATTACCACCTGTCCGCGGCAGCCTTCGCTCGGCGAGGTGGTGCCGAAGACGATGCCGCCCGTCGTGATGGTGTACGCCGGGTCGAAATAGACCTCCAGGCGGTCGCCGGCAAAATTGATGTGGGCTCCATACTCCGGGGCACGCGGGGCGAGCCGCTGGAAAAGCGCCTGGCAGATGATGGGGCCGTCGGTCTGGAAGTTCAGCTCGGCGGCGGAAACGTTCGTGGTGAGCTCGCCGATATCCGTAACGATGCCGGCCGTGAAGACTGCGGGCAGGCCGTCGGAGTCGAAAGGCTCGAACTTGCCGGAGAATGAGCTGGTCCCGAACTGCAGTTTGCCGACCTCGATCTTGTCGGCCGCCTCGCCGGTCTTGCCAGGGTCAAACTCGACGGTTGCTCCCTTGGGCAGATCCTTGACCGTGCAGGTGGGGTCGTTGGGGTCCTTGTCGACCCGCCAGTCAGGAATTGCGTTGTCATCGATGGCCTTGGCGATCTTGTCGCGCTTGGTCATGGCGTTGTCACCGGGTTCGATCGTGGCCTCCACCTTGTACGTCCCGCCGTTGGGCGGTGGGTAGGTGATGGTGACGCTCACCTTCTCTTTGGATTTGTTATTGGGTGCGGTGAAGCCCAACGTGGCCGTTCCAGCTTGCAAAACCGCGGGGAAGGCTGCAAAGGCGAGTGCCAGGGCGGTCCATGCAGCGGCGGGTCGATTGCTTCGGGTGTTCATGTTCGATCCTCCAGGAAAAGTGATTGGCCTCAGAACCATGGCCGGATCCTGGCTCCGGCGAGCGGTTGCCCGTCCGGAGCCGGTCCGGCACCTGGTCGTCCTGGAGAGGTCTTCGCGAGATGTGCGGGCAATCAGCCCCGCAAAGGGGCATTTTCGATTTATCAGGCAAGCTCAGAGGGTGTGGCAGGGGGATCGGCGTTTTCGGCATCCGGCGACTGATATTCGGTAATGAGGGGACTGCTGCCGGAGTTTGTCAGGAACGCCCAGATCCACTGTGCCATGACAGTCACGCGGTTCCGAAAACCAATGAGCAGAAAAACGTGTACGAGCGACCACAAGAGCCAGGCGAAGATTCCGGAGAATTCGCGGCTCCCGAACTGCGCCACCGCCCGGTAATGCCCGATCGTGGCCATGATACCGCGGTCGTGATATCGGTAGCGTTTGCGCTTCGCACCGCGCAGATCGCACAGCACGTTCTGCGCCGCCGTCTGACCCTGCTGGGTGGCGGCGGCGGCAAGCCCGGGCACCTGGCGGCCGGTATCGTCGACCAGCGTTGCCATGTCGCCGATGACGAAAATCTCCGGATGCCCCGGAACACTCAGGTCAGCTTCGATCTTTACACGCCCGGCCGGATCAGTCTCGACACCCAGCGCCCTGCCGAGCGGAGAGGCTGCGACGCCGGTCGCCCACAGGGCGACATCAACAGGAATCCATGCGTCCTTCACCCGGATGCGACCCGGCTCGACGGCGGTGACCCTGCTGTCAACATGCACCTCCACACCCAGCTCGCTCAGTTGTTCAGCGGCCCGCCGTGACGACTGCTTGGTATAAGTAAAGAGCACGCGGGACGCTCCCTCAAACAGGAGAACTCGCGCCTTGCGCGTATCGATGGTCTTGAAGTCTTTTGCGAGGACGAGCCGGGCGAGGTCCGCGATGGCGCCGGCGAGTTCAACGCCGGTGGGGCCGCCTCCGATGACAGCGAATGTCGGCGGCTTGCGATGCCCCGTGAGAATCGCCGTGCGCTCGGCGCACTCGAATGCCAGCAGAAGCTGCCGGCGGATCTGCACAGCGTCTTCGATCGTCTTGAGACCGGGGGCGGCGGCCTCCCACTCGTCATTTCCGAAGTAGTCGTGGCGGGCGCCGGCCGCGACGATCAGGTAGTCATAGGGCAGGCTGCTGGTGTCGCGAAGCAGCACTCGCCGGGCCTGCGTGTCGAAGCTGATCACTTCTCCGAGGATGACTCGGATATTGTGGGCGCGACGCAGAATGCGTCGAAGCGGCGAGGCAATCTCTCCGGGCGAGAGAACAGACAGGGCGACCTGGTAGAGCAGGGGTTGGAACGTGTGGTGGTTTTTGCGGTCGATCAGGGTTACGGCGACGGGATGGCTGGCCAGGGCCTTGGCCGCGTATAAGCCGCCGAAGCCACCTCCGATGATGATCACGCGAGGTTGTACCGAAGGTTCTCTCATGAGAATCCGGGCTATCCGTACCAGCTCCTGCCGCCCGTGCAGGAGGATGACCGCGGTTTCCTTTATGAGAGAGTATAGGCCGTGGCCCGGCCGCCCCGGTGATAAAGATCATGGATGTGGATTCGCCCCGGCTTGAACGTGTCGCGACGGCCGCTTACCCTGATGAGGCAGGGCGATTAGCTCAGTTGGTTAGAGCGCCTCGCTTACACCGAGGAGGTCATCCGTTCGAGTCGGATATCGCCCAGTCAACCCCTGCTGAACCTGCCGGCTTGTCAGAGCCCGACGCGAAAGCGAGAGTTTTGCCCCGAGGGCGCCACTGCGCGTAAACCCTCGCTGGCGCCGCGGGCTCTGTCGGTCGCGCTCATCTGCCGCACGGGCTATCAGAAGTCACGGGAGCATCGGTTACTCCAGACGGATCGTCTGCGTGCCGAAGGCCTTGAGAGGCACGGTGAAGGAGCCGCTCGTCAGATCGATGGGCTTGCCGTCGCGCTCGACCAGGTCGCACGCGGTCGCGCGGCGAACGCCGGCCAGCTTGATGATCACGCGGGCGTCCGTGGGCCGGCCGCCGGTCTCGTGTACGCGGATGATCACACCGCGGCCGTCTTCGGCCGGCTTGACGCAGCTCAGTTCCACGCCCGGCGAAACTTCACAGAAGCCGGCCGCCACGGATGAACCAGCCTTCGCGCCGTCGCCGCCCATCACGGTCGCCCACAGCGGTTGTTGCACCGCCTGGCCGAAGCGGGTGGCTTGCGCCGCATCGAAACTGTCGCCGCCCGCGAGGCTGTAGCGGAACGTGAAGCGGCCATCCTGGCCGGCCTTGTAGTTGGTGAACCAGTAGTTATTCATCGCATACGCGAGCACGGTGCCGTTCGTGATCTTGAGCTCGTCGAGCCACTTGCCGGCCTGGGGCTCGCAGAGCTGGACGAGGGGCGCGTCGGGCGATGACCAGGCGATCGCGCCATCATCGGTCTGCAAGGTCAGCCAGCGCTGGATGCTGAACCAGTCGCGGCAGCCGCCGGGCCAGTGGTCTTCGTTGGGGCGCACGGCCGCACCCCCGATTTCGTAACGGAATTTCGGATTGGCGCCGGCGAAGGGAAAGGCGATGTAGACGGCCTCCTTGTCGAACGTCATCTCCTTCTGCAGCGTCATGTTGACGTCGATGCGCGGCTCATGTTCGTAGAGGACGACCTCCATCCCGACGTGCGGGAAGCACTTGACCTTGCCGATTGAGCGGAGACTGCTGAACACCGCTCCGGCGCGGCCACGTTCGATCCGGGCTTCGCCGGAGGTGTACAACTTGACGCCTGCAGGATTCGGACACATCACCTGGGTCTGGCCCTTTTCATCTCCGCCGTGTGCGTAGATCACCTGGCCCAGATGATATGGGCTGGCCGCGTCCACCAGTTCCTTGCCGCGCTTCTTGTCGAGGATGCTGCGCACGCCGCCGCTCTTCTCGTCGAGCGTCACGCGATAGAACTCGTTTTCGATCGTCCTGCCGTCCACGCGAGCCGTGGTAGGTGCCTGATCGAGCTTCAGCCGGCTCAGCCCGCAGGCACGGTAGCCGAGAGCTGGAACCTCGCCGGCTCTCACCGCAACGGTGGCCGTGTTGAGCAGACTCTCGTCCAGAATCTGCTGCGGCAGCGGTTTGGTGCCGTCCGTCACCACCGTGCCCTTGGGGATCTCGACCTGCACGACGCCAGAGCGGGGGCAGCCGGCCGCGTTGAAGACGAAAACCGCGTTGGCCACGGCCGCCTTTGTCGCGATGCCGTGCAGCGCTTCATCGAGCAGGCGGCGGCTCTCGAGATCGGCCTGCCGGGCATAGTCGGCCTTCACAGACCACTGCCGCGCCACGAAGTCGCTGGTCGGGGCGGTGATGCTGTTGTAGGCGCCCCACGTGTGCTCATCGTAGAGCAGGATGTTGTCCCACACGGCGCTGATGCGCTGCTGGGAAACCTGCGACCTGGCGTCCATCGTCTTGAGCACGGCCCAGGCCGCTTCTGCGGCGGCGATGCGCTCGTGAGCGAGGCGGTTGACGTCTGTCTCATAGGCGGTCGATGCGGCGCCATCCTCCCACCAGCTTCCACCGCATCCACGCACGACGGGGATCTTGTCGGCGAACCTGGTTTCGACATGCTCGAAGAAATCCTTGTTGCCCGCGAGGATGACCCTGGGGTACGCATACTTCTGCGCGTACTGCGTGATTGTTTCGGCGATCTCGCGACCGGCCGTGACGTTGTCGCTGTATGCCCCGTGAAGCAGGATCGCGTCATAGGGGTAGTCGGTGCGACGGTTCCAGCCGTGCATGAAGTTCTCGACCACCTCGCGCATGTGCTGCACGCCGCCCTTGAGGCCGATGGCTTCGGCCTGCGAGTAACCGTCGGCCAGCCAGGTGAGAACGCGCCCGCCGTCCGGCCCTTCCCACCAGAAGGGGGCCTTCTGGTTGATACCCTTCTTGAAAAGCGGCGCACGGGTCTGGTTGACGCCACAGCTCAGGTACTTGATGCCCGCGCCGGCCAGCACGCTCGGAACGCTCCAGACGTGCGACGGTGCATCCGTCAGCGTCAGGCTCTCGAACGGCACCTCGTGGGTACGGGCCAGCGACGCGGTGTAGTACATGTTCCGGATCAGCTCCTCGTGCGAGCAGAGGCCGGTGAGCATGTTGAGATAGCCGGCCTCGATGCCGATGCGGCGGTTGCGCGACGCGTCCAGAAGCTGCTTGCGCGTCCAGGGATTGTCACGCAGCCACATCTGGGCGGCCCATGACGACTCGAGATTCCAGTGGTAAAGCGGGTATTCGCCTGCGAGCTGGATGGCCAGGTCAGTGTTGCGATTGTGGACCTGGATCACGCGGTCCTGGAAATCGGTGTAGCCGATGTCCGTGTGCGTGCTGGGAGCCACGTAGATGAACCACTTCTTGACCGGCTCCTGGTGGAGGCTCATCTCGATGAACTGGTCGCCGACGTTGATTCGTACGGGCACCTCACGAGCCACGTCCGCTGCCGGAATACTCACACGCGCGGTGAGCTGGCCAAGCTGGGCGCGTCCGAGCTCGAAGCGGTAAGGATTGACCTGGTCGCCGCCCGCAACGAAAAGAATCACAGGCTCCGACGACAGGACCGACTTGGCGCGGACCACGCACTCCTGGCCGAGATGGCCGTCTTTCTCGGTCAGGAAAACGGTCGGCTGGATCTCGGCTTCGAGGGCCGGCCTGGTGCCGGCGTCCTGAACGGACAGTGAGAGTGCGTCGTAGAGAATCCACGACCCGCTGGTGACGGTGAGCTCCACCACGTTGCCCTGCGGCTTGAGCAGGTCGCCCGGAACGGTGAACTTGAGCGAGCGAGGTTTGCCCTTCTCGGGGTGAATGGCCGAAATGTCTCCGACACCCCGCTCGAGTGGTACGTCGGCGTGCTGATCATTGACACGAACGTGGAGAACCGGCGCGAACTGGCTCTGCGTGTCGACAACATCGATGGCCAGCAGGTAGGCGCGGGCCGGTTTGTCTTTCAGATCGAAGCGGATGCGGAAGGGGTGCGTTCTGCCGCCGGCCCACTGGTCCACCGGGCCCGGGTGGGAGGCGCTGAAGTCTTTCGCGGCGTCGCTCCGCCCGATGTCGAATGTCACGTCGGCAGGAAATGCGGCCGGATATCCGCCGAAGATGTTGCCCGCGTTGGCCAGGTCCCGAAAGCTCCTGTCCGCCTGGCCGATTTGCCAGACCACCGGCGTCCGGGTTTGAGCGGAGGCCAGACCACAGAGCAAGAAGGTTGCGACGAGCCCACGTTGAATCATGTTGCACCTGAGGAGAAGTGGACCAACACGTTACCCGGATCGTCCGGAGCAGGGGCAGGCAAGCCCTTGGTTCCTTCCGGCTCGCGGAGGATGAGCAGAGGCAATCCGGCGCAGCCGACCCGTGCCGGCCGCAAACCAAGGGATGGCGAGCATGCCTCGTGTTGTACGAACGAATACTGATCGCACAAAGCGACCGACGGGCAAAGCCGCGACGAGCCGAATCAAGTCTTCGCGACGCTCGCCGCATCGGGAATCGTCATCACGACGTGCACGACGCCGCCCTGCGTGGTCGTGCGGATGTCGAGACCGCTCCGGTGGAAGATCTTGAGCATCCCGCTGTTCTCGACAAGCACGTCGGCGGAGAACCGGGCAATGCCGTCCTCCTGGCCGATCTCGATCAGCCTGCGGAACAGAATGGTCCCCAGGCCCTTGCGCTGCCAGTCGTCGCGGACGGCAAACGCCATCTCGGCGCTCTCTT
>JADYZO010000092.1 GCA_020853135.1 Gammaproteobacteria bacterium | reverse complement strand
GGCGACCTGCACATGCCGGCTGGCCGGCTCGTCGAAGGTGCTGGACACCACCTCGCCGCGCACCGAGCGCTGCATCTCCGTGACCTCCTCCGGCCGCTCGTCGATGAGCAGCACGATGAGGTAGGCATCCGGAAAATTGGCCGTGATCGACAGCGCGATGTTCTGCAGCAGCATGGTCTTGCCGGCCTTGGGCGGCGAGACGATGAGGCCGCGCTGGCCGAGCCCGATGGGCGCCACCAGGTCGATGATGCGCGCGGTCATGTCCTCCTTGCTGCCATTGCCCTGCTCGAGCTTGAGGCGCTTCTTGGGGAACAGCGGCGTCAGGTTCTCGAACAGCACCTTGCTGCGCGAGGTGTCCGGCGCGTCGTAGTTGATCTCGGCGACCTTCAGCAGCGCGAAGTAGCGCTCGCTTTCCTTCGGCGGGCGTACCAGTCCGGAGACCGTGTCGCCGGTGCGCAGGTTGAAGCGGCGGATCTGGCTCGGGGAGACGTAGATGTCGTCGGGGCCGGCCAGGTAGGAGCCATCGGCGGAGCGCAGGAAGCCGAAGCCGTCCTGGAGGATTTCCAGCACGCCGTCGCCGAAGATGTCCTGCCCGCTCTGGGCATGGGCCTTGAGGACGGCAAAGATGACGTCCTGCTTGCGCGAGCGGGCCATGTTCTCGAGCCCCATGGACTCGGCCATGTTCACCAGCTCGCTCACCGGCTTGTTCTTCAGCTCGGTGAGGTTCATCACGTTGCGGTTGGCGAGGTCGAGCTCGCTCCGGGAGATGACGTCGTCCTCGCTGAAGGTCGGCGCATCCTCCTCGTGCCCGCGGCGCATCCGCGGGTGCTGCTGGCGCATCATCGGGTCGGCGACGTTGCCGCCACCGCCACCCTTGCCGCGGTTGCCCTGCTGCTTGCCGCGGCCGCGCGCCGCGTTGCCGAGATAGCCTCTCACAGTTTTGAATCCAGTAGTTTCTTGAGGTTGTCCTTGGAAAGCATGCCGACCTGCTGGGCCTGGATGGCGCCATTCTTGAAGAGCAGGAGCATGGGGATGCTGCGCACGCCATAGCGCATGGCGGTGGCCTGGTTGGCATCCACATCCACCTTGGCGATGCGCAAGCGCCCCGCGTACTCGGTGGCGATCTGGTCGAGCACCGGTGCGATCATCTTGCAGGGGCCGCACCATTCGGCCCAGAAATCCACCAGCACGGGAATGCTGGATTTCAGCACTTCGGAATCGAAGCTGTCTTCGGTGATGTGAACGATACTCATGGTCTCGTGGTCAGCCTTGCAGGTGGTCCGGATTGGTGTTGGCCGCGCCCCCCCAGGGCGCCGGCGCGCGACATTGCATTTGCCAGGGCAGCTTCAGCCTGTGGCGAAGCCAGCGGCCGGATCAGGCACAATGCCGGGTGAAATGCGAAGTTTCCTTCGACAGGATCAGTCAGTGGTGATGGCCTCGACCTGGCCCGGGGCGGTCATGAACCGCGGTGAATTGCGGCCAATTTGACCCTGTCCCCAGCCAATTTGCAAGTACCCGGGACCGATTTCCGCTATCGTTAGCGCCCCATGAACAAACCAGAAAATGTATTGTTTTCAGAACTCGGGCTGCCCGAGCCTGTCATCGAGGGCGTGCGCCGCGCCGGCTTCCAGGCCTGCACACCGATCCAGAGCCAGACCCTGCCGCTGGCCCTGCAGGGGCAGGACATCGCCGGCCAGGCCCAGACCGGCACCGGCAAGACCGCCGCCTTCCTCATCGCCACCTTCAACCGCCTGCTGCGCCACCCCCCGCCGGATGCCGGCCGGCTGGACGGACCACGCGCCGTGATCCTGGCGCCGACCCGCGAGCTGGCGGTGCAGATCCACGCCGACGCCCTGGTGCTCGGCGCCGCGACTGGCCTGCGCATCGCCGTAGTCTTCGGCGGCACGGATTACGACAAGCAGCGCGACCAGCTCGCCGCCGGCGTGGACGTGCTCATCGGCACTCCGGGCCGGCTCATCGACTTCTTCAAGCAGCACATCTTTTCGCTGCGCCATGTGCAGGTGATGGTGCTCGACGAGGCCGACCGCATGTTTGACCTCGGCTTCATCAAGGACATCCGCTTCGTGCTGCGCCGGCTGCCGCCCTTCGACAAGCGGCTGAACCTGCTGTTTTCCGCCACCCTGAGCTACCGGGTCCTGGAGCTCGCCTACGAGCACATGAACAACCCGCACCTGGTGCAGATCGAGCCGGACAAGAAGACGGTCGACAAGGTCACCCAGGTGGTCTACTTCCCGGCCAACCACGAGAAGCCGGGGCTGCTGATCTCCATCATGAAGCGCATGCAGGCCTCGCGCACCATGGTGTTCGTCAACACCAAGCGCGAAGCCGACCACGTGGCCGACGTACTCAACGCCAACGGCATCGGCGCAGCCGCCATTTCCGGCGACGTGCCACAGCCGAAGCGGCTGAAGATGCTCAAGAACTTCCAGGAGGGTTCGCTGCCCGTCCTGGTGGCGACCGACGTCGCCTCACGCGGCCTGCACGTGCCCGACGTGAGCCACGTCGTCAACTACGACCTGCCACAGGATCCCGAGGACTACGTCCACCGCATCGGCCGCACGGCCCGCGCCGGCGCCAGCGGTGACTCCATCAGCTTCGCCTGCGAGAGCTACGCCGTGACGCTGCCCGAGATCGAGGCCTACATCGGCCACCGCATCCCGGTGGGCCAGATGGACCCGGGGCTGCTCGTGGAAGTGACGATCCCGCCCCGCGAATGGCGGCCACGCTTCGGCGGCCGCGGTGGTGGGGGCGGTGGTGGCCGTGGCCGGCCCGGTGGCGGCAGCGGCGGTGGCGGCAACCGCGGGCGGCACCGCCCCGGACGCAGCGGCCGCGGCTGAGCCTCAGCCCTCCAGCAGGTCCACGACCCCCTCAACCATGCGGTGGCGCTCCACCACCCGCAGGGGTGCGCGGGTGTCCGGCCTGCTGACGGCAACGACACCTGCCAGGCCGAAGCCAGCCGCGGCATCCAGCACCGGCAGGCTGTCATCGACGAACAGCGTGCGGCCCGGATCGAAGCCGAGCCGGGCCTGCAGCCGCGGCCAGAAGTCCGCAGCCTCCTTGGGCATGCCGAACCCGTGGGAACTCACGCAGGCCTCGAAGAACTGGCCGAGGCCGGCCACGCCGTTCTTCACCTCCAGTGTCTGCGCATGGGCGTTGGTCACCAGCACCAGGCGCTTGCCCGAGGCCTGCGCCTCGCGCAGGAATTCCCGTGCTCCGGGCAGGTAGCGGATGCGATGGCTGCTGGCTTCCTTGAGCGCGCGCAGGTCGAGGCCCAGCTCGCGCGTCCAGTAGTCGAGGCAGTACCAGTCGAGGCAGCCCTGCTTGCGGGCGAAATGCGCAAACAGGCGTTCGCGCACCTCGACAGCCGGGCCACCGGTCGCACGGGCGAGCCAGCGCGGCACCGCCTCGCGCCAGAACCAGTTGTCGAAGGAAAGATCGAGGAGCGTGCCGTCCATGTCCAGCAGGACGGTGTCGCAGTCGCGCCAGAGGCGCGCGGCAGCCGGCAGGGGGAACG
>JADYZO010000091.1 GCA_020853135.1 Gammaproteobacteria bacterium | reverse complement strand
TCACGGAAGGCGCCTTCCGGAACTGGAGCTACGAGCTCGCCGAGCGCGAGTTCGGCGGCAAGGTCTACACCTGGGAGCAGTGGGAGAAGACCAAGGCCGCGAAGGGCGAGAAGGCCGCCAACGAGGAGCAGGATGCAGCGCTGAAGGCCGGCCGCGTGCTCATCAAGGACGCCATCGCCGACATCACCCTGCAGCAGGTGCTGACCCGGCCGAAGGAATTCGACGTCATCGCCACCATGAACCTCAACGGCGACTACCTCTCCGACGCGCTCGCCGCCCAGGTCGGTGGCATCGGCATCGCCCCGGGCGCCAACATCAACTACGTCACCGGCCACGCCGTCTTCGAGGCCACCCACGGCACCGCGCCGAAGTACGCCAACCTCGACAAGGTGAACCCGGGCTCGGTCATCCTCTCCGGCGAGATGATGCTGCGCTACATGGGCTGGACCGAGGCTGCCGACCGCATCATCTCCGCCATGGACAAGACCATCGGCCAGAAGGCGGTCACCTACGACTTCGCCCGCCTCATGGAGGGCGCCCGCGAGGTGAAGTGCTCCGAGTTCGGTGATCTGCTGATCCGGAACATGTAAGCTGGGTCCCGATGCTGAAGCCCGCGCAATTCTGGATCCTGGTCGCCGCCGGCGGGCTGGCCCTGGTGCTGGCCGTGGCCAACATGGCCATGGTCCGGGCCAACGCCGCGCTCAAGGCCGAAGCCGGCTCGCGCGCCCAGTACATCCAGCAGAGCATCGCGCTCGAGCAGCTCTACGGCCAGCTGGCCCAGGAGCTGGCCCAGCGCGCCGTGCGCACCCAGGACGCCCAGCTGCGCGACCTGCTCGCCGCCGAGGGCATCAACATCAGTGCGGATGCGCCGGCTGCGGGCGGGGGGGCACGATGAGAAACGACAAGCAGGGGCCCTTCCTGCCGGTGCTGCTGCTGGCGCTGGCGGTGGTCGGCTGGAGCGGCTTCCAGGCCACGCAGCTGCTGATCGAACGCAGCAGCCTGTACGAGGCCATCAGCGCACAGGAGACGCAGATGGTCCAGTCGGCCACGCTGCGCCAGAAGCTGCAGTCGCTCGCTGGCCGGGTCGCGAAGCTCGCGAAGGGCGGCAACGCCAATGCCACCCTCATCGTCGAGGAACTGCGCAAGCGCGGCATCACCCTCAGCGACCAGCCTGCGGGTGGCGCGCCTCAGGACTGAGCCGCCAGGCGCAGCGCCGCGGTCTCCGCGAGGACGCCGGCGCGCTCGGTCGCGCGGCGCGCTGCATCCCAGCCCAGGTATCCGGCCGCCACGCCGAGCGCCTCATCCAGTACCGTTGCCCCGAGGTCGGGACCAAGCCCGAGCATCGTCCGGCGCATGAGGCAATCGGCCAGGGTCGTGGCCAGTTCCGCCTCGAAGGCAAAGACCACCTCCGCGGCGATGGCATGGCCGGAGCCGAGCGGCGCAGCCAGCCCGGAGTCGCGGCCCACGAGTGCGGCCACATCGGCGGCCCGGCTGCCATAGAGCCCCACGAGCCGCGTGGCCACCGCAGCCTCGAGCCCGCAGCGTGCGGTGAGGTCGGCTGCGAGCGGCACCGGATCGGCCAGCGCACCGGGCAGCGGCTCGCGGGCCGTGCTGCAGGAGGCGAACTCGCGCCCGAGCCTGCGCACCAGCCGGTCGACCACTTCCTCGGCCAGGCTGCGGTAGGTGGTGAGCTTGCCGCCGATGATCGAGTACAGCCCGCGGGCCACGCCGCGGTGGTGGCGGATGGCGTGGCGGCGCGTGATGGCCGCCTGGTCCTTGCCGCCCGCCGCCGGCAGCGGGCGCACGCCGACGTAGCTGTAGCGGATGTCCTCCCGCGACAGCCGGGCTGCAGGGAACAGCCGCCCGACTTCGGCCAGCAGGTAGTCGATCTCCGCCGGATCGCTGTGCACCGCCGCCGGATCGCCAGCGCAGGGAATATCCGTGGTGCCGATCAGCGTCATGCCGTTCCACGGGATGACGAAAAACGGCCGGCCGTCGGCCCCCGCCTCGGCATAGCAGGCGCTCGCGCCCAGCCCCGGCAGGACATCGACGACGATGTGGGTGCCCTTGGCGCCGCCGATGAAGCGGCGCAGGCGCCGGCCGGCCAGCATCCCGAGCAGCTGGTCGACCCAGGGTCCGGCCGCATTGACCACCAGCGGCGCCGACAGCGTCGCGCCGGCGCCCGTGCGCCGGTCACGTGCGACGACACCGGTCACCCGCCCACCCTCGACGAGGACGCGCTCCGCACGGGTGTGCAGGCGGATCGCCGCGCCGGCGGCACGGGCCGCGAGCAGGTTCTCCAGCACCAGCCGCTCGGGAAAGGTGGCCTGGGCATCGTGGTAGCTTGCGGCACCGCGCAATCCGGCGGCCGCGAGGCCAGGCATCTCGCGCAGCGCTGCGGCCGGATCCAGCATGCGGTGTGCGGGCACGGATTTGCCGGCGGAAAGCAGGTCGTAGAGCCACAGGCCGGCGCGGATGGTGGCGCGCCCGCGGCGATCGCCGGCACGCAGCGGGATCAGCAGCGGCAACGGCCGCACCAGGTGCGGTGCGATGCGCAGCAGGGTCTCGCGCTCGCGCAGCGATTCGCGGACCAGTCCGAACTCGGCAAACTCGAGGTAGCGCAGCCCGCCGTGGATGAGCCGGCTGCACCAGCGCGAGGTGGCGCTGCAGAGGTCATCCTGCTCCAGCAGGCACACGCGCATGCCGCGCAGGGCGGCGTCGCGGGCGATGCCCGCGCCATTGATGCCGCCGCCGATGATGATGACGTCGAAACCCAACGGTGGATGTTCCGCTCCGGAGCGGAGCGAGCCTAGCACGACGCCCGGCGCCGTGCCGTCAGCCGCGGCCGAGGAGCTGGCTTCCCGAGCTGAGGACGTCGAGCTCGACCTGCAGGTCCTTGAGCTCCCGGCGCGCCTGCGCCAGCTCGGCGGAGCGTGCGGCCAGTTGCTCGCGCAGGGCCTGCAGGCGCGGCCCGTGCTGGCGCAGTTCCTCTTCCAGCGCCAGCATCCGCGCATCGCGCTCGATGACGTCCTTCTGGAGTTGCTGGGTCTGGTCGGCCGCCGCGCGGGACTGCTGCCCATGGGCTTCGCGCTCGCCACGCGCCTGGTCGAGCAGCCGGTTGGCCATCCGCAGCTCCTCCTGGAGGGAGCGGATGCGGGTGTCACTCTCGACGCGGCGTTCGCCGTCGACCTGCGGCAGGTAGCGGCGCCGGCCGGTGAGCCGGTCGCGGACCTGGCCGGCGACCGCGCGCAGGTTGGCCTTGAAGGCCCCCTCCAGGCTGAGCGCGTAGAAAACCCCCAGGGTCAGACTCAGGGCCACCCCGAACAACGCACCCATGAAAACGAAGGCCCCGTACATCAGCCCGAGGCTAGCCACCGGCCGCCGCCGGTTCTGCGGCACAAGTCCCAGCCTGCGGACCCCGCAGGCCGCCGCTGTACAAAATGACCACTGTGTCACGGACGGCCGCCCGGGCCGGGCCGCCCGGCGCCGTCCGCTTCAGGGCCGGGTCTGGCCCTGGCCGAGTACCAGGTATTTGAAGCTGGTGAGCTGCTCGGCGCCGACCGGGCCGCGCGCATGGATGCGCCCGGTGGCGATGCCGATCTCCGCCCCCATGCCGAACTCCCCGCCGTCGGCGAACTGCGTGGAGGCGTTGTGCAGCAGGATGGCGCTGTCGAGGTCGCGGAAGAACCGCTCCACCACGGCCGCATCCTCGGCGATGATGGCCTCGGTGTGACCCGAGCCGTAGCGGCTGATGTGCCCGATGGCCTCGTCCACCCCACCGACGACGCGGATGGAAATCACCGCATCCAGGTATTCGGTGCGCCAGTCCTGCTCGGTGGCGGGCTTCGCGCGCGGGTCACGCGCGCAGACCTCGGCATCGCCGCGCAGTTCGCAGCCGGCGGCTACCAGCGCATCGGCGATGGGCCTGTAGTGCGTGTCGAGGCAGGCGCGATCGATGAGCAGCGTCTCGGTGGCCCCGCAGATGCCGGTGCGGCGCATCTTCGCGTTCACGGTGATGCGCCTGGCCATGTCCAGGTCCGCCGAGCGGTGCACGTAGGTGTGGCAGATGCCCTCGAGGTGGCCGATGACCGGCACCCGCGCATCCTTCATGACACGCTCGATGAGCCCCCGCCCGCCCCGCGGCACCACCACGTCGACGAACTCCTGCATGCTGCCCAGCAGGTAGCCCACGGCCTCGCGGTCCGTGGTCGGCACCATCTGGATGGCGTCCTCGGGCAGCCCGGCCTCGCGCAGCCCCTGCTGCAGGCAGCGGTGGATCGCCGTGCTCGAGTGGAAGCTCTCCGAGCCACCGCGCAGGATCACGGCATTGCCGGACTTCAGGCAGAGCGCGCCGGCATCCGCGGTGACGTTGGGCCGGCTCTCGTAGATGATGCCGATCACCCCGAGCGGCACGCGCACGCGACGGATCCGCAGGCCGTTGGGGCGTGTCCACTCGGCCATCACCTGCCCGACCGGATCGGGCAGCGCGATCACCTCGTCGATGCTCCCGGCCATGCCCTCCACCCGGCCGGCATCGAGCAGCAGGCGGTCGAGCAGGGCCTGCGCCAGGCCGCGCGCGCGCGCGGCTTCCATGTCGCGCGCATTGGCGGCGATGATGCCCGCGCGGCCGGCGCGGATCGCCGCCGCCGCGGCACGCAGCGCGGCATCCTTCTGCGCCGTGGTGGCGCGCGCGAGCTCGCGGGCGGCGGCGCGGGCCCGGGTGCCGAGTCCGCGCATCAGTTCCGCCAGCGTCCGGTCGCCGTTGTCAGCCGATGTGGTCATGGTTTTCCCGTCAGCAGCACGAGGTTGTCGCGGTGGATCATCTCGTCGCGGCCACGATAGCCGAGCAGCTGCTCGATGTCCTCGCTGTGGCAACCCTGGATGCGCCGCGCCTCGTCGCTGTCGTAGGCGACGAGGCCCCGGGCCAGGTCGCGCCCCTCGCGGTTGCGCACGGTGACGGCATCGCCGCGGCCGAAGCGCCCGTCCACCGCCACCACGCCCACCGGCAGCAGGCTGCGCCCGCCAGCCAGCGCGCGCTCGGCACCGGCATCGATGGTGAGCTGGCCGCGCGGCTTGAGCGTGCCGGCGATCCACTGCTTGCGCGCCGCCAGCGGCGAACCCGCGCTGACGAACCAGGTGCAGGGCTTGCCCGCCTCGATGGCCGCCAGCGGGCGCAGGCGCTTGCCGCTGGCGATGACGGTGGCGCATCCCGCCGACAGCGCCATGCGCGCCGCCACGAGCTTGGTGACCATGCCGCCGGAACCGAATTCGGTGGCCGAGGCCCCGGCCAGCGCCTCGATGTCCGGGGTGATCTCGTGCACCTCGGGGATCAGGCGGGCACCGGGCTCACGGGTGGGATCGGCATCGTAGAGGCCCTCGACATCGGAGAGCAGCACGAGCACGTCCGCGCTCACCATCTCGGCCACGCGCGCACCGAGCCGGTCGTTGTCGCCGTAGCGGATCTCGGCAGTCGCCACCGTGTCGTTCTCGTTGATCACCGGCACCGCACCCAGGTCGAGCAGCGTCTGCAGGGTATTGCGGGCATTGAGGTAGCGGCGGCGGCTCTCGGTGTCCTCGAGCGTCAGCAGCACCTGCGCCACCTTGATGTCGTGACGGTTGAGCAGTTCCTGGTAGGCATGGGCCAGGATGACCTGCCCGGCGGCGGCGGCGGCCTGCTGCTCCTCGAGCTTGCGCTGCTCCGGACGCAGCCCGAGGTAGCGCCGGCCGAGCGCGATGGCACCCGATGAGACCAGCACCACCTGCTGGCCCCGGCCGCGCATGCGCGCGATCTCGCGAACCAGTGACTGCAGCCACTTGCGGTGCAGCCGGCCGGTGGATTTTTCCACCAGCAGCGAGGAACCCACCTTGACGACCACGCGGGAGGCCTCCCGCAGGCGGGAGCGGTCCCTGCGGCGGCGCGCGCGGGTGGCCATGGTCACCGGGGTGCCCCGCCTCAGGCGACGGCGGTGGCCATCGTCTGGGCGCCGCGCCCGATGGCCATCGGGCCGCTGCGCACCACGGTGAGGATGGTGCCCAGCCCGCCCATCTTCTCGACGAATTCGCCGATGCGGCCGCTGGTGCTGGTGAGCTCGACGGTGAAACTGGCCGGGTTGTCGTCGAGCACCCGCGCGCCCTCGCGCTTCACCAGTTCACCGACCTTCTCCCGCGAGGCATCCGCCACGCGGGTCTTCAGCAACAGCAGCTCGCGTTCGATGTGGTCGCCGCGGGTCATGTCCGCCATGCTCACCACGTCGATGAGCTTGAGCAGCTGCTTGTTGATCTGGTCCACCACCTGGTCGGAACCGTGGGTCACCAGCGTCAGGCGCGAGAAGCGCGGATCGGCGGTGGGCGCCACGCTGAGCGACTCGATGTTGTAGCCGCGGGTGGAAAAGAGCGACGCCACCCGGCTCAGGGCCCCGGCCTCGTTCTGCAGCAGGATGGAGATGATGTGGCGCATCGGCTGGGGACCGCCTGCCGGGCAGGCGGCCTATTGCATTGATTGGATTGGCAATCGTCGCGCAGATCGGGCCTCAATGCAATGCAGGCCGCAGGTCCGCGCGCCTAGTCGGCCACCATCAGGCGCCGGTGCTTCAGGGTGCGCACGGTGAGCCAGAAGGCCAGCACCGCGAGAAAGCCGGTGATGAGCGCCTGCACCGCCCCGTCGTCCAGGCTCAGGCGGCCGAGCAGCCAGAGGTTCCAGGCGACGACCAGGAGCCAGCGCGACACCCAGCCGAACACCGTGCCGTACTCCTTCACCAGCAACCGGCGCCAGTGGAACTCCATGTGCCCGATGGTGGCGGCGAGCCCGCCGAACCTGGGCAGGAGGCCCGGCACGTCACGGCAGTAGGCACGGAAGGGCTCGCCGAACTTCTGCTCGAGGTAGGCCTGCTCCGCCGCGATGATGGCCATGTAGAGGAAGGTGAAGAGCGGGATGACAGTGAGCACGCACCACCAGGAATTGGAGGTGATGGCCACGCCGGAGATCATCAGGATGTTGCCCACGTACATCGGATTGCGGCAGTGGGCATAGATGCCATCCGTGACCAGGTCCTCGGCATAGACGCGCCGGTCACGCCCGCCGCGGATGATGTACTTGAGCGCGATGGTCATGCCGCGCACGGACTGCCCGGCGAGGGCCACCAGCAGGCCGAGCAGCGCCGCCCAGCCGTAGTGGTCGAACAGCCGCGGCCCCGGCAGCAGCACCAGGGGCAGCGCCAGCGGAAACAGGTAGTTCCGGAACCGGAAGGCGAAATTGCCGATGGTCACCATCATTTGACTGCCACCATGCCCGTGAAGTTGTACCACTTGAAGAAGACATCGACGTGACGAAAGCCGGTGCGCAGGAGCATCTCGCGGTTCTCGAGCAGCTTGTAGGGGACCAGCACGTTCTCCAGCGCCTCGCGCTTCTGGCTGATCTCCAGCTGGCTGTAACCGTTGCGCCGCTTCATGTCGTAGTAGTAGTCGATGAACAGGCGGTTGAAGAGCGAGTCCTCGCCAAGCACCTTCTCCACCAGGAACACGCAGCCGTTCTCGTTGAGGCCCTCGTAGATGCGCGCCAGCAGCTTGTCGCGGTACAGGGGCCTGATGAACTGCAGCGTCAGCACCAGCAGCACGATGGAGGCGTTGCTGATGTCGCAACCCTGGTTGAGGTCCGCATGCACGATGTCGTGGGGCCGGTCGAAGCCCGCCGCGGCGAGCTTCTGCCGGCACTTCCCGATCATCTCCGGCGAGGAATCCACGCCGACGAAGCGGACGTCCTTCGGCACGTGCGGATGCAGGTGCAGGAGGGTGGTGCCGGTGGAGCAGCCGAGGTCATAGACGTTGGTGCCGCTGACGGCGAAGTCGCCGGCCATCTCGGCAATCATGCGCTGCATCTCGGCGTAGAACGGCACCGAGCGCAGCAGCATGTCGTCGAAGACCTGCGCCACCTCGCTGCCGAACCGGAAGTCGGCGACCTGCTCCTGCTGGTCGCGGAAAACCTCGTCGCGCACCGGTTCCCGTGTCATCCCCTGTCCCCCTTCGTGCGTGCTGTATCGCACGTAAACTGTTGCAATGCCAGCACAATTATCCGACACTCTGGCCAAACGCCACATCCGGCGAGCCCTCCGGCCAGCCGGCCCCGAATCGGCCAGCCCGCATATCTTATGACAACAGTGCCCAAGACGGAGGCGACCTCGCCCCATCCCCTCGCCGGCAAGCGGATGACTGGTGCGGAGATGGTCGTCCAGGTGCTGGCCGACGAGGGCGTGCAGACCGTCTTCGGTTACAGCGGCGGGGCGATCCTGCCCACCTATGACGCGGTGTTCCGCTACAACGACGAGCACCGCAACGGCAGCGGCAGGGAACCGCTGCAGATCGTCGTGCCCGCCAACGAGCAGGGCGCGGGCTTCATGGCAGCGGGCTACGCGCGCGCCAGCGGCCGCGTCGGCGTGGTGCTGGTGACCTCCGGCCCCGGCGCCACCAACACCGTCACCCCGGTGCGCGACAGCATGGCGGACTCCATCCCGATCGTGGTGCTCTGCGGCCAGGTGCCCACCGCCATGATCGGCACCGATGCCTTCCAGGAGGCGCCGGTCGCGGCCATCATGGGCCCGGTCGCCAAGCACGTGCTGCTGGTCACCGACCCCTTCAAGCTCGAGGCGAGCATCCGCACCGCCTTCGAGATCGCCCGCACCGGCCGCCCCGGCCCGGTGGTGGTCGACCTGCCCAAGGACATCCAGAACTGGATCGGCGAGTTCCAGGGTGGCGGGCTGCTGCCCTTCCCCGGCTACCGCCAGCGGGTCGAGGCTGTCCACGACAGCGTGCTCACCGCTGCCGCCTGCAAGGAGTTCTTCGCGCTGCTGGGAGCCTCGCAGCGCCCGCTGGTGTACGCCGGCGGCGGCGTGATCAACGCGGAGGCCTCGACGGCGCTGCGCCGCTTCGTGCAGCGCTTCGGCCTGCCGGTCACCACCACGCTGATGGGCATCGGCGCGGTGGACACCACCGGGCCGCTCGCCATGCAGATGCTCGGCATGCACGGTGCTGCCTTCGCCAACTACGCGGTGGAGGACTGCGATTTCCTCATCGCCATCGGCGCCCGCTTCGATGACCGCGTGGCCGCCGTCGTCGAGCGCTTCGCCCCCAGGGCGCAGCGCATCGCCCACTTCGACGTCGACCCGGCGGAGATCGGCAAGGTCAAGAAGACCGACTGGCACCACGTGGGCGTGCTCGGCCGCGACCTCGACACGCTCACCAGCTGGGGCGGGCGCCACCACCCCGTGCAGGACTTCAGCACCTGGCACGCCGAACTCGCTGACCTCAAGCGCCGCTACGCCTTCAACTACGACCGCGACAGTGCGCTGATCCAGCCCTACCACGTCATCGAGGAGATCAACCGCCACACCCGCGGGGAGGCCATCATCACCACCGGTGTGGGCCAGCACCAGATGTGGGCGGCCCAGTACTTCGACTTCCGCCACCCGCGCCTGTGGCTGACTTCCGGCAGCATGGGCACCATGGGCTTCGGCCTGCCGGCGGCCATCGGTGCCCAGTTCGCCAGGCCCGACCGCCTGGTCATCGACATCGACGGCGACGGCAGCCTGCGCATGAACATCGGCGACCTCGAGACCGTCACCACCTACAACCTGCCGGTCAAGGTCGTGGTGCTCAACAACTACGGCGACGGCATGGTCAAGCAGTGGCAGCGGCTGTTCTACAAGGGCCGGTTGTCCGCCAGCGACAAGTCGCTCCACCGCAAGGACTTCATCAAGGCCGCGCAGGCCGACGGCTTCGGTTATGCCGTGCGCCTCGACCGCAAGGCCGACGTGCCGCGCGTCGTGCAGGAGTTCCTGGAGTACCCGGGCCCGGCCTTTCTCGAGGTCATCATCGATCCGGATGCCGGCGTCTATCCGATGATCGGCCCGGGCATGGCCTACGACCAGATGATCACCGGGGACTTCATCCCGAGCCGCGGCAGCCGCCCGGAGCCCGAGGCGCCACCCGGCACCTCGATGTTCTGAGCGCGCGCGCCGCCCGGGGCATCCCCTGGCGGCGCAGCACGGCCACGCCGAGGATCGCCAGCGTGACCCAGTCAAGCGCGCCGCCACCCCCGCCGCCTCCGCCGCTGTTCCCGCTGGCCGCAACGACGGCCACCACCACCTCGGTGGAATCGCTCGCGCCGCGGTCATCCGTGACCGTGAGACGCACCGTCACCGCGCCGCCGGCCGGTGCCTGCAACGCCGCCACGGCCGCATCGGCATTGCTGATGACCGGCGTGCCACCGGCCGTCGTCCAGCTGTAGCTGGCGATGGCCCGGTGGTCGGCTGCGGTGCTGGCGGAGCCATCGAGCGTCACGTTCTGCCCGGGCGATGCCGCCGCCGGCCGTGCCACGGCAGCGGCGATCGGGCGCAGCGCCCCGGCCAGCGCGGCGGGTGCGGACAGCATGCCCGCCCCGCAGGTACTGGTCGTGCAGCCGCACTCGGTGTTCTGGATGTCGCCGGCACCAGCCGGAACGTGGCACAGTGGTATCCCGGCAGCGGGTGCCGGGAACGCCCGCGCGCTGGCCTGCAGCCGCGCGATGACCTGCGCCGGGCCGAGGCTGCCGTTGAGGCCGAGCATCAGCGCCGCCACGGCGCTCACCTGCGGCGCGGAAAAGCTGGTGCCGACGCTGGGATTCATCTGGCTGGTGTAGTCCGGCCCCACGGGCGTGGTCGTGCCCTGGTCCACGGTGGTGTCGAGCGAGTAGAGGCAGGGCAGGTAGCGGTTGACGCAGTTGCCCGCCGGGGCGGCGAGCGTCACCTCCGTGCCGAGGTTGCTGTAGCCGACCTTGGTGCCGGCATGGCGCAACCCGGCCACGGCCACCACGCCCGGGCAATTGGCCGGTGACTCCACCGCAGCACCTGCATTGCCGGCGGAGGCCACCACCACCACGCCAAGGCCGGCGAGTTCGCCGATCACCGCCTGGAAGCCCGCTGAGCAGCTGCCCTCGCCCCCGAGGCTCAGGTTGAGGATGCGTGCGGGATAGGGATTGTCGGGCACGCCCTCCACGTGCAGCCCCGCCGCCCAGCGCATGGCCTGCATGATGTCGGCGTTGCTGCCACCGCACTTGCCGAGCACACGCACCGGCAACACCCAGCCATCCCAGGTGGCCCCCGCGATGCCGGCGCCGTTGTTGGTGCGCGCACCGATGAGGCCGGCCACGCGGGTGCCGTGCCAGGAACTGCCGCCGACCTCGCAGCCACTGAACAGCGGCAGCCCCGCGTCGGCATCGGTCACCCAGTCACCCGGATCGGAGGGATCCGGATCCCAGCCGTCGCCGTCGTTGGCCACACGGAACTGCCCATCGTAGTCCCGGCCCACGAAGTCATGGCCGGGCAGCAGGCGGCCACCGCCGCCGATCCGCCCCAGGTCGGGGTGGTCGAAGCGCACCCCGGTGTCGAGCACCGCCACCACGATGCCCGGCGACCCGGTCGTGACATCCCAGGCCGATTGCGCATCGATGGCCGCCGGCTGG
>JADYZO010000090.1 GCA_020853135.1 Gammaproteobacteria bacterium | reverse complement strand
TGGCGTGGCGACAGGCGGGCCATGGCAGCCCCGTCCTCCGCCCCGATGGCTTCCCGCAGGAAGCGCAGACCCGCGCTCTTGCTGCCCGAACCCCGCTGCTTCCAGCCGACGAAGGCCGGCAGGTCGGCCACACCCGCCACCGCAACGGCACAACGGTAGAGACCCTGTTGCACCGTCACACCGGCCAGGGCCGCATAGCCCCCGTAGCTGCCACCGACGATGCAGGCGCGCCGCGGATCGACGATGCCGGCGGCCGCCAGGGCCGCGAGACCATCGGCGATGTCCGTGAGCATCCTGCCGCCCCACTCGCCGTAGCCTGCCTCGCGGAATTGCTGGTCACGCCCGCTGGAGCCCCGGTAGTTGGGCTGGAACACGGCATAGCCCACCGACGCGTAGGCCTGCGCCCACCAGTCGAAACCGGTGCCGTCATGGACACCGATCGGCCCGCCATGCGGCAGGATCACCACCGGCAGCTTCTGCCCCGGGCTTCCCGGCGGCAGGGTCAGCACGCCATCGAGCGCCAGCCCGTCCCTGGCCTGGTACTCCACGACGCGGCTGCGTCCCACATCCGCGCGGCGGATCTTCGGATAGGCATAACCGATCGGTTCGGCCGTGCCGGCCGGAATGTCGACCAGCCACCAGGTCCCCGAATCATCCCCGCCATCGGTGAAGGCAACCAGGCGGTCGAAGGACCGGCTGAAGGAGACGATGCGGGTCTGCAGACCCGGGAACGCCTTCAGGGTCCCCTTCAGCCGTGCACGCAGGGTGGGCACGAAGACGGCCGGATAGTCGCCATCATCGGTGTCGAAGCCCAGCAGCAGGCCGGTGGCCGGATCCCTGAGGCTGCGGCTGTCGCCCGCACCGGGCAGCAGGTCCTGCCGGCTGCCGCTGCGGACATCGACTTCAATGACGGTATCCCCCGCGGACCGCGGGTCGTACACGAGAACCGCACCCGGGGTGCGGCCGAGACCCCAGAGCTGCGGCACATCGATCGGAGCCGGGACCTCCAGCAGCAGCCGGTCGTGGTCATTGCCGGCGTAGAGCCGCCAGCGGCGGTTTTCACGGTCGTATTCATCATGCGCGACGACGCTGCCGCCGGCGTCCATCACCCAGCCCAGGTGTTCCGGGCTGCCACGGGCGATGCGCGCGACCTTCCCGGACTCGAGATCGACCTGGTACAGGTCCGGAAAGATGAAGCCGCTGCTGGTGTCGAGGATGGTCTCTCCCGTGATCGTGCTGGCGAGGGTCAGCCCGCCGAAATAGCCCTGGCTGTGCCCCTCCACGGCCGCGCTGCCATATACGCCGAAGACCGCAGGCGACACCGTCCGGCTCTTGTCGAAGACGGCGAGGAGACGGCCCTGCGGCACGGACAGGCTGAACACGTTCAGCAGTTCGATCTGCTTCGACACCAGCAGGAGGGGGGCCTTGTAGGTGCTGCTCGTGGCCGTCAGGACGTGATCGTCATCCGCCCACCAGACATCCCGGATCTTGAAGTCGCCGGCCTCCACCGCCTGCAGCAGCTTGCCCCGGGTGGTCGCGACGATCAGCCGCCGGCGCTCCCCCATGACGGCGATGGTTGCCACCCGCTCGCCGGAGGGCGACAGCGCGAGATGTTCGACACCCGGCAGATGGCCATAGACCTCGAGCGGGGGCGCTGCCGGCGCAGCAGTCGCGACGGCCAGCAGCAAGACCGGCATCAGGCATCCCCGGCTACGCATCTGGTCTCCCCCTCTGGAGCCCACTGTACGGCCGACGTCACTCCCTGCCAACCCGGATGGCCAGCGTGCGACAGCCCGCACGAGCCTCTGGCATGGATATTGCTGTTTACCTTCGTCAACCAGGAGATCCCCTTCCCGTGACCGATGCCGTTGGAGCCAATCCCGCACTGGCGAGCCTCGTGCTCGCCACCGCCAATGCCGAAGCCGCCACCGCCTCAACCGGCGCAGCGGGCGCACCGGGCGGGGACACCACAGCCGCAGGCGAAGCGCAGCAGCCCGGTTTCAACGCGCTGCTGCAGGGCCTGCAGGTCGCGGCTGCGCCCACGCCGGGGTCCGTTCCGGCAACGGTCAACGCCGCGACTGCGGCCTCGGCCCCTGCCGCGGGAGCCGATGACCATGGCCTGCTCGGCGCCGTCGAGCCCGGCACCTGGGATGCCGTCGCAGCCGGCTTCGGGTCGGCTGCCGGCGCGCCGCTGGCCGCAGCCAGCGAGTTGCGCGGCGGCAGGACCGGCGGCGACGATGTGCCGGACAGCGGCAGGGACTTGCCGCCCGTCGATGACCCTGCGGCGGCCGGGCTTGCGGATACCGACCCCACCCTCATCAATCCGGCGCCCGGCCTGCCCATGCAGCCAGCGGTGGCGGCCGCGCCCGCTCCCGGGGTGAACGCCGAGGCCGTGGCCACCCTGGCAACGGGCACCGGCCTGCTCCAGCAGGCCACGAGCAGACCAGGCCAACCTGCAGCAGCGGCGCAGGCGACAGCCGCCCTCGCCGATGATCCCGCGATGCCGGCGAGCGGCGAGACAGACGGCACGCGCCCGCTCACGCCCCAAGCGCAAGCCACCACGCAGGCCACCACGCAAACCGGGCGCCTCGACCTGCCTGCCGATTTCCGCACCCACCTCGATGCGGCGCTCAGCCGGGCCGAGGCAACCGCGCCCACCACCCACGACCTCGCGGGCATCGCCATCACCGCCCCCGGCAGCACAGCCAGCCACGGACTCACCACGCCTGCCCTCGGCAGCGACGCGCTCGCTCCGGGCCAGCCCGCACTGCAACCGGCCGGCGATCACGAGGCCTGGTCACGCGGCCTTGGCGAACGCCTGCTGCTGATGGCCGACAAGGGCCTGCAGTCCGCGACGCTGCGCCTGCAGCCCGAGCACCTCGGCCCGATGGAGATCCGCATCCACGTCGATGACGATGGCGCCGCACAGGTGCTGTTCAGCGCCCACCACGGCCAGACGCGCGAGGCGCTGGAGAGCGCCATCCCGCGCCTGCGTGAGCTGCTCGCCGAACAGGGGCTGAGCCTCTCGCAGGCCAGTGTCGATGCCGGGCGCAGCGGCAGCTTTGCCGGGCGTGGCTTTGCCGGCCGGGACATGCCCACCGCCACGCCCCGGGAGGCGCCGGAGACCGCCACCACCCCGGCCGGGGAAGCCCAGCGCTGGGTCGCCGTACGGACCTCATCGCGACGCCTGGATGTCATGGCCTGAACGCCGGCTGGCCGCCAATCGCTTGGCGGCCAGCGTCTCTCAGGGCGCCAAATTTCCGGCTCCACTATTCAGAAAACTCATAACTATTTGAATTTGAAGACCTGATTTTCGGGTCTTGCGCTGGCACGCCTCTTGCTAACTCTCCTTGGGACATCTCCCCTGGGGTAGCGATTCATGGCAACGGAAGAAGTGGACGTCGCGCCGGCGACACAGGAAGCCGCCAAGGCTGGCGGCATCGGCAAGACCATCGGCCTCGCTGCAGGGCTGTTCTTCCTCGTCGTCGCCGCGCAGTTCCTCACCGGCATCGTCGGCTGCAAGCTGCTGCCGGGGCTGATGCCCGGCTGCACGGCCCATGAGG
>JADYZO010000089.1 GCA_020853135.1 Gammaproteobacteria bacterium | reverse complement strand
GCACCGGCCAGCGAGGATCCCTCGCCCACCATCGACATCGACACCTTCCTGAAGGCAGACCTGCGGGTGGCCACCGTGCTGGCGGCCGAGGCCGTCGCCGGCGCGGACAGCCTGCTGCGCGTCACGGTGGACATGGGCGGGGAGCAGCGCGTGGTGCTGGCCGGCATCCGCCGGGCCTACGAGCCGGCCACGCTGGTGGGCCGGCAGGTCATCCTCGTGGCCAACCTCAAGCCCCGCAAGATGCGCTTCGGCACCTCCGAAGGCATGCTGCTCGCGGCCGGCGACGAGGCCGGGGTGTTCCTCGTCGCCCCGGACAGCGGCGCCCGGGCCGGCATGCGCGTGCGCTGAAACCATGCCAGCCGACCTCATCGCCATCCTGCTGGGCGTGGTCGTGATCAACAGCTGCGTGCTGCCCGCCTCGCTCGTCCCGCCCTCTGCTGCCATGGAGCCAGGCATGGCATTGCCACGGGTGGCCCTGCTCATGCCACTCGTGGTGGCAGCAGCCAGCGGGCTCGGCTGGCTCCTCCTCCACCACCTGCTCGCCCCCCTGCGGCTGGGTGACCTGCAACCGCTGGCCAGCGTCATCCTCGCGGCCCTGTTCGCGCAGCTGGCCGCACGCCTGCACGACCGCATGGTGGGGCAACGCCGGTCGGTGCCACGCGCGCTGCTGACGTTCAATGCCGCAGCCGCCAGCCTGGCGCTCGGTGCCACGCTGGCTCCGGCCAGTCCCGCGGCTGCCACCCTCGCAGGCGCCTGGACCGGTGCGGCGCTGGGCGTGCTCAACCTGTGCTTTGCCGCACTCGGGGCGCGGCTCGATGGCCACGCGCTGCCCGCGGCCTGGCGCGGCACCGGCATCCGGCTGGTGAGCGCGGCGATCCTGTCGCTGGGACTCGGCGGCTTCGCCGGCATCTGGCGCGGCTGACGGCAACCGGCCATGGCGGAGCCATCCACAACCGGATTGCACGCCGCATGGACGTTCGATCCCCGCCCCCCGCGGCCGGACTGGGGCATCGCCCTGCCCGCCGTGAAGCGCCTGTCCACGCGTGGCCCCATACAGCCGGCCCCGCCGCCCGCAGAAGCGGTCATCTCGCTGGCGCATGCGCAGGGCATCGCCACGCCGCTGGTCCGCCCCGGCGACCGGGTACTGACCGGCCAGCCGCTCGCGCGCGATGCGCAGGCGGCAGCCCACGCCAGCGTGACCGGCACCGTCGTTGCAGTGGAGTCGCGGCCGGTGCCCGGCTCCAGCCACACGCCCTGCGTCGTGGTGCGCCGCGAGGATCCCGAGCGCTTCGACCCCGCGCTCCGGCCGGTGGACCCGGCCGTACTCACGCCCGCGCAGATCGCCGCACACATCAGCGCCGGGGGCATCGCCGGCCTTGGCGGCGCGCTGTTCCCCACGGGGCGCAAGCTGCGGGCGGGCGCGCCGATCCGGGCGCTCATCATCAATGGCGTCGAATGCGAGCCCTGGATCAGCTGCGACGAGATGCTGCTGCGCGAGCGCGCCGCCGCCGTCATCCGCGGCACGCGCATCATGATGCGCGCGCTCGCCACGGAGCAGGCGGTGATTGCCGTCAAGGTGGACATGGCCGAGGCGCGGGTGGCGCTCCACGATGCCCTGGAGGCGGACGGCAGCGGCTCGATCGGCCTCGCGGTCGTCACGGCCCGCTACCCCTCCGGCGGGGAACGCCAGCTGATCGAGCTGCTGACCGGCGAGGAAGTGCCCGCCGGCGGGCTGCCGCGCGACATCGGCCACGTCTGCCAGAACGTCGGGACCGCGGCCGCCGTGGCCGACCTGTTCGACCTCGGCCAGCCGCTGATCTCGCGCATCGTCACCGTGACCGGCGGCGCGATCGCCGCGCCGGGCAATTTTGCCGTGCGCATCGGCACGCCGATCGCAGCCCTGCTGGCGGCCGCCGGCGGCTGCCGGGCGGAACCCGCACGCCTCATCATGGGCGGCCCGATGATGGGCATCGCCCTGGCCGACGATGCGCTGCCCGTGACCCGCGCCACCAACTGCGTGGTGGCGGCGACCGCCGGCGAGCTGGCGCCGGCGCGCCTGGAGATGCCCTGCATCCGCTGCGGCGAGTGCGTGCAGGCCTGCCCGGCGCACCTGCTGCCCAACGAACTGCTCGGCGCCGTGCGCCGGGGGGACGCTGCGGCACTGGACGAACTGGGCCTGGCCGCCTGCATCGAGTGCGGCTGCTGCGACCACGTCTGCCCCAGCGCCATTGCGCTCACGCCGCGGTTCGTGACTGCGCGGGCCGCCCAGCGCCCGCCGCCCGGCCCGGGGGAAGACCCGTCATGAACCGCCCGGTGACCGCGGCGCCACACTGGCGCACGCCGGACAGCGTGCCGGCGATCATGCGCCAGGTGCTCTACGCACTGCTCCCGGCCGGTGCCTGCCACGTGTTCTTCTTCGGGCCGGGCTTCGCCGTCAATGCCGTGGTCGCCATGCTCGCCGCGCTGGCGACCGAGGCGCTGGCCCTGCGCTGGCGCGGCCAGCCCCTGCGGCCATTCCTCGGCGATGGCAGCGCGCTGGTCAGTGCCGTGCTGCTGGCCTTCTGCCTCCCGCCCCTCACACCGTGGTGGATCACCGCGACCGGCGCGGCCTTTGCGATCGGCGTGGCCAAGCACCTCTACGGCGGGCTGGGCCTGAACGTCTTCAATCCCGCCATGGCGGGCTACGCCCTGCTGCTCCTGTTCTTTCCCGCCTGGCTGACGCACTGGCCACCACCGCGCATCGGGGACCTCGACTACCAGGCCCTGTCCACCGCCCAGACCCTCTATTACAGCCTCACCGGCACGCTGCCCGGCGATCTCACGCTCGATGCCGTCACGCGGGCCACGCCGCTCGATCTCACCAAGACCCGGCTCGGCATGATGTACACGATGGATGCCATCCGCACGAACCCCGTCTTCGGGGACTTCGGCGGAGCGGGCTGGGAGTGGGTCGGCAATTTCGTGACCCTGGGCGGTGGCTGGCTGCTCTACCGCGGCATCATCCGCTGGCAGGTGCCGGCCGCGATGCTGGCCGGCCTGCTGCTGCCCGCACTGCTGCTCTGGCTTGCCGATGCGGATACCCATCCCTCTCCCCTCTTCCAGCTGTGGACAGGCGGCACCCTGCTCGGGGCGTTCTTCATCGCCACCGATCCGGTGTCCTCGCCGGTGACCGGGCGCGGGCGCCTGCTCTTCGGTGCGGGCTGCGGCCTCATCACCTTCGTGATCCGGGCCTGGGGCAGCTTCCCCGACGGGGTCGCCTTCGCGGTCCTGCTCATGAACGCAGCCGTGCCGCTCATCGACCGCCACACGCGCCCGCCCATCTACGGGCACCGGAGGCCGCATGGCGGCTGACCGGGCGCAGGCACGCCGCGCGGCGCTGCCTTGGCTGGCGGTGCTGGCGGCGGCCGTGGCCAGCGCCGTCGTGCTGGGCCTGCTGGCCACCCGCCAGCGCATCGCGCACAACGAATCGGCGCAGGTGCTGAAGATCCTGCGCGTGCTGCTGCCGGCCGGCAGCTTCGACAACGAACCCGATGAGGATCGCATCCTCGTGACGGCTCCCGGCCTGCTCGGCAGCGACACGCCAGTGCCCGTCTACCGCGCACGGCAGGCGGGACGGCCCACCGCGGCAGTCCTGACGGTGATCGCCCGCGCGGGCTACCTCGGCCCCATCCGGTTGCTGGTCGCCCTCGCCCCCGACGGCCGGGTGCTGGCCGTGCGTGCGGTTGCCCACCAGGAAACCCCGGGACTCGGCGACCGGATCGATGCGGACAAGTCCCCCTGGATCGGCCGGTTCGCGGGGCGCTCGCTGAGCGATCCGCCAGCGGCCGGCTGGGCGGTGCGCCGCGATGGCGGGGAGTTCGACCAGATCACCGGCGCCACCGTCACCAGCCGCGCCGTGGTGGCCGCGGTGCGCAACGCCGCGGAATATTTCGGCAGCCACCGCGAGGAGATATTCGACGCTCCCGCACAGGGCAGCACGCCATGACCACCGCCGTGCAGCCGGAAGCGCCCCGCGCGACCCTGCCGTGGCTCGGCATCTGCCCGCTGCTGGCCGGGGCGGACACCCCCGCCCAGGGCCTGGCCCTCGGCCTGGTCAGCATCGCGGTCGTGGCCGGCACCGCGCTGGCTGCCGCAGGCCTGCGCAGCCGGATACCGGACAGCGCACGCACCACCGGCCTGCTGCTGGCCGCCGTCGCCGTGGCGGTGGTCATGCGCCTCGCCTGCGAAGCCCTGGACTTCGACATGGCACTGGCCAGCGGCGCGCTGTTCGCACTCGCCGCGCTCCACGGCAACGTGGATGAGGCCGGCAGCGCGCGGCCGCTCGATGCCGTCCTGCGCATCGGCCTTCCCGGCACTGTGGTGCTGGTCGCCGTGGGCACGCTGCGCGCTACGCTCGGGCCCGTCTTCCACCTGCCGGTGGTGGCATTCCTCGTCCTGGCCGGGCTCGCCGCCGCGGGCCGGGCCTGGCGCGGCCGGCGGACATGAACGCGGCAGGGCGTGCGGAGATCTTCCGCCGGCTGCGTGCAGCCAACCCGCAACCGGCCACCGAGTTGCACTACGCCAGCCCCTTCGAGCTCCTGGTGGCGGTGATGCTCTCCGCGCAGGCGACCGATGCCAGCGTCAACAAGGCCACCGGCCCGCTCTTTGCCGTCGCACCGACAGCCGCGCGCATGCTGGCACTGGGTGAGGCCGGCCTGAAGCGCCACATCCGCAGCATCGGCCTGTTCAACACCAAGGCGGCCAACATCATCAGGAGCTGCGGGATCCTCATCACGCAGCATGATGGCGCAGTCCCCCGTGACCGGGCCGCACTCGAGGCCCTCCCCGGCGTCGGCCGCAAGACCGCCAACGTCGTGCTCAACATCGCCTTCGGCGAGCCCACCATCGCCGTCGACACGCACATCTTCCGGGTGTGCAACCGCACCGGGCTCGCCCCGGGGCCGACGCCACGCGCGGTGGAGGACCGGCTGCTGCGCGTCGTGCCCGCCGGCTTCCGCCAGCATGCCCATCACTGGCTGATCCTCCACGGCCGCTACACCTGCACCGCGCGCCGGCCACGCTGCCCGCAATGCCTCATCGCGGACCTGTGCGAGTACCCGGACAAGACGCCGCCCGGCGCCTGAGCGGGCCCGTGCCCGGCGGGGGGCGGCGGCCAGCGTGTAAGATGCTTCCCTTTGCACGCGGAGTGCCCGTGGACAAGGATCAGCCCGCCTTCTGGCCCGATGGCAAGCCGGGCCACCCGCGCACCGGCACCACATCCGCGCAGGGGCCGCTCCCCGCGCCGCCGATCCCCGAGGAGCGCATCCACTACCGCAAGAATGCGGCCAGCGATCCGCTGGCCGAAGCCGCGGCCACGGCGCCCCAGACGCCCGCCGCGGCCAGCCTCGAGCCGGCCATCCACGCGGCCTGCCGCGCGCAAGGGCTCGTCTCCGATGACTTCGTCGCCGCGCTCAGCCATCACGGCAGCTGGCTGGTCCACTTCAGCGCGGGCGAACACCGGCAGCGCATCGTCTGGAATGGCCGGGAGGGCCGGCTCGTGCTGCAGCAAGCCCTGCGCAGCGGCGGCTGGGAGGACCTGCGTGACTGCCCGGTCACGACCCGCGATGCAGCCGGCTTCGCCGCCGGCATCGCCGGCCTGCTGGATGCCGGGCCGCCAGGCGGGCGCTGACGGCCGCCCTGCCCGCGATGCCCAGCCAGAATCTCCGCGGCATCACCGCCATGCTGGTCGCAGTGGCGGCCTTCGCCGGCATGGACACGATGCTCAAGGTGCTGGCGGGCAACTACCCGCCGATGCAGGTGGCGGCGCTGCGCGGCGCCGCCTCGCTGCCCTTCCTGCTGGCGGCTGTCGGCCTGTTCGGCCGCTGGCGCGACCTGCGCCCGGTGCGCATCAGCCTGCACCTGGCCCGCGGCGTGCTGGGGCTGGTGATGGTGGCCGGCTTCGTCTACGCGGTGAAGGTCCTGTCACTGGCCAACGCCTACTCGATCTTCTTCGTCGCACCGCTGATGGTCACGGCGTTCGCGGTGCCCCTGCTCGGCGAGCGCGTGGACCTGCGCCGCTGGCTGGCCATCCTCGCCGGCCTGGCGGGCGTCCTCACCATGCTGCGGCCCTCGGGTGAGGCGATGGGCATGTTCGGCATGGCGGGCGCGCTGCTCTCGGCGCTGGCCTATGCGCTGAGCGCGATCTCGGTGCGGGTGCTGACGCGCACCGACACGACCGCGAGCATGGTGCTCTGGTTCCTGGTGCTGCTCACGCTGTTCTCCGGGGCCATTGCCCTGCCGGACTGGATCCCGGTGCGCCGGGACGACTGGGGCTGGATCCTGCTCCTCGGCCTGCTCGGCATCATCGGCCAGCACTTCGTGACCGAGGCCTTCCGGCATGCGCCCGCCTCGGTCATCGCGCCCTTCGAGTACACGGCCCTGCTCTGGGGCGTGGGCATCGACTGGGCCGTGTGGAGCGTGCTGCCCGGGGCCCGTGCGCTGGCCGGCGGCAGCCTGGTCGTGGCCGCCGGCCTGTACCTCATCTGGCGCGAGCGCCGGCTGCACCGGGAACTGGCCGCCAACACCGAGTCGCCGGCGAACCTGCACTGAGGCCCGGGACACCCGCCGCCGGCCCAGTTCGTCCCTCTCCGCGAACCGCGCGCTCGGTCGCATTCGCGGCTACGCCCAGCCCCCGCAAGTGACTCGCGAACTGTGACCGCCAGTGCCGCAGGGTTGACGTGCGTGGTGCCGTCGCGGTACGGGGTCTTGAGCGTGTAACGCACCAGCCCCTGGGCGGTGAGCGCGAGCCGCCCAGTCGCCACCGCGGGCCGCGCGATGTAGCGGCACAGCCGCTCGACCTTCTCGCGCTGGTGGGCGGCGGCAGCCACACCCGCATGTAACGAGAAGCCGGAGTGCTTCGCCAGCCGCTCATTCCCGGCAGGGAGAATCTAGGCCTCGGCCGCCATCAGGATTGGACGCTTGGCGCAGGCAGAGCCAACCCTATGACGAATCCCGCCAAAGTCCCTCGTTTAGCGGCTTCCATGTTGCACCAATGTGGTGTAACGTGGTGCAAAGTCTAGGGAGAAGGCAATGACCAAGATGCCCGACAGCGACCCCCGTCCCCCAAAGAGCACCCGAGCGTCCGTGAGCTTTCCCTCCGAAGTCTACGAGGAGCTCGAGAAGTTGGCCGCCGCAAAGAAGGTCTCATTGGCCTGGGTGGTGCGGGAAGCGGCGGAGAAGTACGTCGCGGACCAGTGGCCCCTATTCAATGGCCGCGGCGGGCAGCAGTCGTGAGGGCTCGCGACGATTGCTTCGCGGTCGAGGGGTGTTTCAGTGGCTCTTAAGGCTGACTCCGTTGCTGTGCCGGCTGCAGATGCCGCACCAGTTGTTTCCCGGAAGCGGCGCGGCCCGGCCTTGGCGGCGCCGGTTCGCGCCCGCGCGGTCAAGCTTCCCGTGGACCTGGAGTCGCTTGGCAATCACCAGACTGCCCTGCCAAAGATCGCCAAGGATCCAAAACTGCTGGCCACGATTGCCGAGTATGTAAGTCGACTGCCGACGAGCCACGCGTTGCACCAGGGAGACGCGAGGGATCTGAGCTTCATCCCCGACCAGAGCGTCCATCTGATCGTCACGTCGCCGCCCTACTGGACGTTGAAACAGTACCGGGACGGCAACGGCCAGATGGGCCACATCGACGACTACGGCGAATTCATCCAGGAACTGAACCGAGTCTGGAGCCATTGCCTGCGGGTGCTGGTCCCGGGCGGGCGCCTGATCTGCGTAGTTGGCGATGTGTGCCTGTCCCGGCGCCGGAATGATGGCGAGCACACCGTGGTGCCGCTGCACGCCTCGATTCAGGTGGAATGCAGACAGATCGGTTTCAGCAACCTGGCGCCGATCATCTGGTACAAGATCGCCAACGCCAAGTTTGAGGCAGAGGGAAACGGCGGGGGGTTTCTCGGCAAACCCTACGAGCCGAACTCGGTCATCAAGAACGATATCGAGTTCATCCTCATGGAGCGGAAGCCGGGCGGCTACCGCAGTCCCAGCCTTGAGACCCGCGTACTCAGTGTGATCTCGGCCGAAGACCACAAAGCGTGGTTCCAGCAGATTTGGAGCGGTGTCACCGGGGCATCAACCCGAAACCACCCCGCCCCGTACCCTGTCGACCTGGCGGAACGTCTGGTGCGGATGTTCAGTTTCGTGGGGGATACGGTCCTAGATCCGTTCATGGGTACCGGCACTACCAGCCTCGCAGCTGCCATGACTGGCCGGAACAGTGTCGGTGTCGAGATTGACCCCCATTACTTCGACATGGCGAACGAGCGGCTGAAGGCTGGCCTCGCTGGCTTGTTCTCCACCCATACCATTGTGCAACACCGCCACCATGCTTGACGTCGAGGCCGGCCTGTCGGCTGCGGTCAAGCATTTCTGGGTCACCCGCAAGTCCCAGCACAAGCAGCAGGGGTCCAGGACCGGAAAGAAGGACGCGGGCGCGCGCGGTGCAGTTACTGGTGGAAAGCACGCGGACGGCTTCGTGAAGCTGATTGCCGCGGTTTGTCGTGATGCGGGCCTGCCGGACACTCATATCCACTCGCGGGAGAAGAATCCGAGACTTCTTCCTGGCTACTACCGTCCATCCAAGGAATGGGACCTGATCGTCACGTCTGGGAAGGACTTGGTTGCCGTGGTGGAGGTGAAGTCCCAGGTGGGCAGCTTCGGCAACAACTTCAACAATCGGGTCGAAGAGGCGCTTGGGAATGCCACAGACTTCTGGGCAGCCTACCGTAAGGGTATGTACGAGCCATCCCAGCGGCCTTGGCTGGGTTACCTCTTCATGCTCGAGGAAACAGAGAAGTCCACGCGACCGACACGGCGTCAGGCGCTGACGCACTACGCCATGGACGAGGACTTCCAGTCGAGGAGCTATGCCCGCCGATATGAGCTTGTCTGCCTGCGTCTAGTCCGTGAGCAGTTGTACGACGCGGCCTGCTTTTTTGTGTCTGGAGCCGAGTCGACGTCCCCCCGCTTTTGAGTAGCAGAAGGCTTTAGAGTCTAACCCCGGCGCGAGGAGGTTGGACGTGAAGAAGCGATACACGGACGAGCAGATCATCGGGTTTCTGCGCGAGGCCGATAAGGGG
>JADYZO010000088.1 GCA_020853135.1 Gammaproteobacteria bacterium | reverse complement strand
GCTTGTAGAGATAGCGGCGCAGGCTCTTCAGGCGGCCGCGGCCTTGTGCGATGCCGGCCATGGACCGCAGCAGCAGCGGGTGGCCCGGCAGGTGTTCGAGGCGGCCGGCGAGCAGCGTCAGCAGGTGCCCCGCATAGCCGAGGAATATCTCGTCCGCGCCCATGCCGCTCAGGAACACCCGCGAGGTGGCGGCGCCGCCCGCGGTGATGAGGTACGTGGGGATCTGGGCCGAGTCGGCGATGAGGTCATCGGCAAAACGCACCGTGCGGCTGATCTGCTCCCGGGTGATTTCCGCAGCGCCAATGTCGATGGGCCGGAAGCTCAGGCCCCAGTCGCGGGCGAGGCGGTCCGCATGGGCGAAGTCCGAGCTCGTGCCCTCGCGCGCCACGTCGGCCTCGCTCTGGCGCGCGCAGTAGTGGGCGATCTGCGGGGCCTCGCGCAGGAACGAGGCGATGATGGAGGAATCGAGCCCGCCGGAGAGGAAGTTGCCGACCGGTACGTCGGACACCAGCCGCAGCCGGGTGGCATCCGCCACGAGTTCCACGGCGCGCGCCTGCGCGACTTCATAGGTCCAGCTGTCGTCGGTGGCGATGCGCGGCTGCCACCAGCGGCGGACGGTGCTGCATCCGCTGGCGAGGTCGTATTCGAGCAGATGCCCCGGGGGCAGGCGCTGCACGCCGCGGAACAGGGTGTCGTTGCCCGGCACGTACTTGTAGACGAAATAGGCCTGCAGCCTCTCGGTGGCCAGCGCGGCCGGGACGCCGCCGGCCAGCAGCGCCTTGATTTCGGAGCCGAACACCAGGTCCGCACCGGCCTGCCAGTAATACAGCGGCTTGACGCCGATCCGGTCGCGGACCAGGAGCAGCCTGCCGGCGCGCCGGTCGAGGATGGCCACGGCGAAGTCGCCGTTCAGCTGTTCGAGGCAGGCGGGACCCATGCGTTCGTAGAGCGCCAGCAGCACTTCGGTGTCGGTGCCGGAGTGGAAGGGGACGTCGGCGAGGAACCGGCTGCGCAACTCGCGGTAGTTGTAGATCTCGCCGTTGAACACCAGTGCGATGTCCTCGCCGGCGGCGAACATCGGCTGGGTGCCGGCGGCGCTGAGGTCGATGATGCTGAGGCGCGCGTGGCCGAGCCAGGCCTGGCGGTCCGCGACGCGGGCGCCGAAGCCACCGCTGGCATCCGGGCCGCGATGGTGCAGGCTCGCCACCATCGCGGGGCCATCGCGGGGCGTGGTGCTGATGAATCCGGCGATGCCGCACATGGTCCGTGCCGGTGCCGGGGCTCAGGCCCGCGCGGCGGGCGCCGCCACCTGGTCGTAGATGGCGAGCAGCCTCGCGGTCACCTGCGAGGCGCTGAAGCGGCGCGCGGCGTATTCGCGGTTGTAGGCGCCCATGCGGGCGCGCAGCGCCGGGTCGCCGGCGAGGTGCGCGAGGCGTTCGGCGAAGAGGCCGGCGTCCCGGCTGTCCACGGCGAAGCCCATGCGGCCCTCCTCGAAGAAGTCGCGGATGCCGCCCACGGGGCGCGTCACCACCGGCAGGCCGAAGGCCATGGCCTCGAGCACCGAGTTGGGCATGCCCTCGGCGAGCGAGGTGAACAGGTAAGCATCCGATTCCTGGAAGGCGCGGGTCTTGTCCCTGCCGGCAACGTGGCCGAGGAAGCGGACGCGGGCGAGGCCGCGACGGGCGACCTCCCGCTCGGCGGCGCTGCGCTCGGGCCCGTCGCCGGCGATGGTGAGGCTGGCCTGCGGGTGGTGCGCCTGCAGTTCGGCAAAGGCGGCCAGCGCCTCGGGAACGCCCTTGCCGGTGTCGAGGCGGCTGAGGAACAGCACGCGGAACAGGCCGCCCTGCGCCGCCGGGGCGGTTTCGCCGGCGGCGGTGAAGACCGCATCGTCCACTACCGTGGTCTCCAGGAAGAACGGCCCGGGGATGCCCAGGTCGCGCAACACGCGGTGGAACTCCTCGGCGAGCACGATGCTGGCGTCGGCCTTGCCGTAGATGCGGCGGAACAGCCGCGGGAAGCGGTTGCGCACCGCCGTCTCGGCCGCCGGGATCCAGCCGCGGTAGAACACCAGCAGCGGGTGGCGGTGCGCCTTGGCGATGAGGATGAACAGGGCATCCCGGAAAACGGACAGCAGGTCCATCGACGGATTGACATGGACGAGGTCGAACCCGCCCTGCGACAGCTGGCGGTGGAAGCGCCAGTAGTCGCCGAGCATCCGGCGCAGCTTGCGCCAGCGGCCCCGCTCGCCGGGGATACCGCCGATTTCCAGGTACACCTTGTCCGCATCCAGGTGGCTGCGCAGGGTGCGGTAGTAGTTCGAGACACCGCCCGGCATGGCCAGGCGCGGTACGGTGATGAGCACCTTCATGCGGCGGGCGTGTTCCGCCGGGCCGGCCGGCCGCGGCGCTCCGGTACACTACGCGGCGTCATGTGTGGCATAGCAGGCATTCTCTGTGGCGATCCGGCGGCCGCCGTCGACCGGGAGCAGCTCGGGCGCATGGTCTCGATTATCCGCCACCGCGGCCCGGACGGTGAGGGCTTGCATCTCGCTCCGGGCATCGGCCTCGGGCATCGGCGCCTGGCGATCATCGACCCGGCGGCGGGCCACCAGCCGATGGTGGATGCCGGCACCGGAAACGTCATCGTCTACAACGGCGAAGTATACAACTACGTCGAGATCCGCTCGGAGCTGGAGGGCCGCGGCCACCGCTTCACCACCCACTCGGACACGGAGGTCATCCTCAAGGCTTATGTCGAGTGGGGTGTTGACTGCCTGGAGCGCTTCAACGGCATGTGGGCCTTCGCCCTCTGGGATGCCGGCCGCCGGCGCCTGTTCCTGGCCCGCGACCGGCTGGGCATCAAGCCGCTGCACTACTGCAGGGATGGGGATCGCCTGCTGTTCGCCTCGGAGATGAAGAGCCTGTTCGCCGCGGGGGTTCCCCGCCGGCCGGACCTCTCGCTGCTCGACGTGTACCTGGCCTTCGGCTACGTGCCGGCACCGCATTCCTTTTTTGACGGCGTGCGCAAGCTGCCGCCCGGCCATCTGCTGCTTGCAGAGGCGGGGCGTATCGAGGTCAGGCGCTGGTGGGACCTGCCCCATGTGGAGGCGGGTGCCATGCGCAGGGACGCCGCCGCGGTGGACGAGGAGTTCGCCGCCCTGCTGGGCGATGCGGTGCGCATCAGCATGCGCAGCGACGTGCCCTTCGGCGCCTTCCTGAGCGGCGGGCTGGATTCATCGTCGGTGGTGACGCTGATGGCGCGGCAGACCCCGCTGCCGGTGCAGACCTTCACCATCGGCTTCGACGACGCGGAGTTCGATGAACGCGCGCTGGCCCGCGAGGTGGCGCTGCGCGCCGGCACCCGCCACCACGAGGCCACCGTGGTGCCGGACGATCTCGACGAGGCGCTGCAGAAGGTCGCCTTCCACTACGACGAACCCTTCGGCGACTCATCGGCCCTGCCGACCGGGCACGTGGCGCGCCTCGCGGCGGCGCAGGTGAAGATGGTGCTGACCGGCGACGGCGGCGACGAGGTCCTGTCCGGCTACCCGGCCTACCAGGTCGAGAAGCTGGCGGCGGCCTACGGGCGCGTGCCGGCGCCGCTGCGCCACCTGGCGACGGCGGGTCTTGCCGCAGTGGCGGGCCTGACGCGCGGCCGGCCGCGCTATGCCGCCAACCGCTATCGCCG
>JADYZO010000087.1 GCA_020853135.1 Gammaproteobacteria bacterium | reverse complement strand
GAGGCATGGCTTTTCATAAGCTGTTGTTATGTTATTGGTGACTGCGGGATACTAATGCGTCACCTCCAGCGGCTCAACCCAACATGTCGCAATTCTGCCGGGTCGCGGCCCGGGCGCACCCGGCCAGGGATCTGCCACTGGTCCCGACGCTGGTGCTGGCCCTGGTCCTCGCCAGCGCCCCGGCCCGCGCCTTCGCGCCCGACCTGTTCGGCTACCGGCAGGCGGCGCAGGAGGGCATCGACACCTTCCCGCAGTGGGTGCAGGCATTGGAACGGCAGCTGCGCGACAACCTGCGCGACGGCGACTGCAGCGAGCGGCACATCAACCGCTGCCACATGACCCGCTGGCTGGCCTTCCTCGGCGGGCTGCGCGGCCGCCCGGCGGCCGAGCAGCTGCGCGAGGTCAACCGCTACGCCAACGAACTGCCCTACGTGCTGGACATCGACAACTACGGGGTCGAGGACTACTGGGCCATCCCCCGCGAGTTCTTCAACAACGGCGGGGACTGCGAGGACTACGCCATCACCAAGTACTTCTCCCTGCGCTGGCTGGGCTATCCGGATGCCGACCTGCGCATCGTCGTCGTCCAGGACACCAACCTGCGCGCGCCGCATGCCGTGCTGGCCGTGGGGCGTGGGGAGGACATCCTGGTGCTGGACAATCAGGTGCGCGGGGTGCTGCCCCACCGGCAGGTGGTGCACTACGCGCCGGTGTACTCCATCAACGAGCACGGCTGGTGGATCCACACCCCGGCGGCCGCCGGGCCACGCTCGTGAACGCGACCCGCGCCTCGGTCATCGCCGCCGCGGCCCTGCTCGCGGTCCTGGTCGGTGTCGGCGCCTTCCTCATCACGGCCTACGTCGGCGAGGAGAAGCAGCGTGACCTCCTGCAGTGGGAGACGCGCCTGGGCCTGGTGGCCGACACCAAGGCCGACGCGGTCGCGCGCCTGCTCGCCACCGACCGGCGCAACCTCGAGGAACTGGCGGCCAATGCCTCGCTGCGGTTCTATCTCTGGCAGGCGGATGGCCACGCACCCGCAGGCGGGGAATCCCCCGGTGCCGAGTCGGGCTCGCTCGGCTACCTGCGCAATCTGCTGCTCGCGGCGGCCGCGCGCTACGGATACGGCACGGACAGCACCGCGCGCATTCCCGCCAACCTGCCCCAGCCGCGCAATGCGGGGCTGGCCATACTGGATGCCGGCCTGAAGCCGGTGGTTGCCACGCCGGGGCTGCTGGACCTCGTGGCCGGCGCCACGGAGGTTGCGCGCGCTGCGCTCGCGGGGCAGGACGCCCGCGTCGCACGCCTCATGCCCGGCCCCGACGACGAGGTCATGCTGGTCGAGGCCGTGCCGATTGCCACCGTGCCGGGCACGGGCGCCGATGGCGCCAGGCCGCTCGGCGTGCTGCTCGCGATTCGTTCCGCCGCCACGGACCTCTATCCGCTGCTGACCCGCGGGCCCGACTTCGCCGAGGACAGCGAATCGCTGCTGCTCGAGAAGCGCGGTGAGGACGTGGTGCTGCTCTCCCCGACCCGCGATGGCTCGAGGCCACTGCGCCGCACGCTGCCGGCCGGCCGGGCCGATCTCGCGGAGGCTGCGGCCGTGACGGCACCCGGCCGTTTCGTCGCCCTCGACAACTATCGCGGCGAGTCCGTGCTGCAGGTGAGCCGCCCGGTCACCGGCCAGACCTGGGTGCTGGCCCAGCAGGTGGATGCCGCCCAGGCCCTGAGTCTCGCCGACGAGCGCCGGCAGTTCCTGCTGGTGGCGCTGTCGCTGCTCCTGTTCGCGGTGACTGCGGTGGTCCTGGCAGCCTGGCGCCACGGCAGCGGCGTGCGGGCCCGGCATCTCGCCGAGGAACTTGCGGACAAGGCCGATCGCCTCCAGCAGCAGACCGAGCTGCTGCACACCATCAGCGACAGCCTCGATGTCCCGACGATCCTGGTCTCGACCGACAACCAGGTGATTTTCACCAACCAGGCGGCAGCGGCCGCCGCGGCCACCACCATCAAGGCCATGCAGGGCGGTACGCTGACCGGCGTGCTGCCCCAGGCGGTGCAGGCCGACATACTCGACGGACTGGCGCAGGTGCGCCAGCACGGTGGGCGGGCCCAGCGGCTGGTGCCGTGGCCCGCGGGCGAGAACACGCGCAGCTTCCACGCGAGCTTCATCCCGGTCCACCGCATCGGCGAGCAGCGCGACCTGGTACTGCTGGTCCTGAGCGATGTGTCGGCCATCCAGCAGGCCAACGAGCGCAACACCGACATGCTGCGCCGCCTGGTGCTGACGCTGGTCAGCGTGGTGGATCGCCACGATCCCTATTCGGCCAACCACGCCCAGCGCATGACCGAGGTGGCCGACGCGCTGGCGCGGGAACTGGACTTCAGCGACCCGGAGCGCAGCACGCTGGGTCTCGCGGCGAGCCTGGCCAACATCGGCAAGATCATGATTCCGGTGGAACTGCTCACCAGGGCCGGGCCGCTGGCGCCGGAGGAGCAGGAGACCCTGCAGAAGCACGTCGACCACGGCCTCGAGCTGCTGCGCGGGCTGCAGTTCGACGGCCCGGTGGTGGACATCATCGCGCAGAAGCAGGAGCGCCCCGATGGCCGCGGCTACCCGCGCGGGCTGGCTGCGGATCGCATCACGCTGGCGGGACAGGTGCTGGCCGTCGCCAATGCCTTCGTCGCGCTGCTCAGCCCGCGTGCCTGGCGCCAGGGGCTCTCCGTGCAGGGCGCGCTCGATGAGCTCATGCGCGGGGCCGGCAGCCAGTTCGACCGCCGCGTCATCGCTGCGCTCTTCCACGTCGTCGAGAACCGCAAGCTCTGACGGTGCCGGTGTTCACTTATTGACTATCCCTACCTCGCCGGAGCTGGCTGACCCGCCGGCACAGCGCCGACGGACTTCGGCCGAAGCGGCGGGCAACCTCGGTCAGCGTGGCTGCGCGCCCGTCGATGGCGGCGCGAGCGATCTCGGCACGCACACGCGCGTGCAGGCGATTTCGTGATGGCACGGCCAGATCGGCGTCGCTGACGCCGTACCGTTCGCAGGTGGCACGCACCAGCTCGTTCAGGTCTTGCCTGGCGCCGACTGGCGTCGCCTGGTCACAGGCTGTCCGGGCAAACTGGTCGTCGCCGAGGATGCGTGGATCGTCATCCCGGCCATTGCAGAGAGCATGCCGGCCTGCTTCGTCCGCATCCGCTGCCATGAAACTGGCGTAGGCCCGTCGTGCGCCGGCCAGCGCGGTTCCGAGCAGGCCCAGCAGCCACTCCGTCGTCAGCCAGCCGGGCGCGTTGCCATGGAGATAGGCGCCATGGCTGCTCCAGGGGTAGTCGGCCGGGTCGGCGACCATTGCCGAGCGCACCGGATTGCGATGGATGTAGCGGACGAGTTCCAGCGCGTGCGCATCCTGCTGGATGAGGATGGCGCGATAGCGGCGCTCGAAGAGGTGCCCGGAGCGGCCCAGCCGGCGATTGGTGCCACGTGCGTAGCTGCTGGCAAGCGTACCCAGGAAGCCCGCCAATGGATCCGCATGATTCTGGATCATCATGTGCACGTGATTGCTCATCCAGCAATAGGCATGCAGCCGGTGACCGCGACGCTGGATGCCCGTGGCCAGCAGTGACTGCCAGTATTGACGGTCCGCGTCATTGAAAAAGATGGTTTGACGGCCATTGCCACGCATGATGATGTGGTATAGCCCACCGGGCACATGCAGTCTGGGTGGTCTCGGCATCGCTACCGCTCCCGGTGTGCAAGATCCGACGCGGAGGGTATCCCCGGGCCTGGATGGGAGCGAGGCGGATTTCCGGGCTGAATGTTCAATTGTGAACACCGGCACCGTGCCGTTCCGGGGGGGGGCGCCGATTGCAGGTACCCTTCAATAATGCGGCGGCACCTCCGTCCGCGGGTCCGGCGGCGCACCGGTTCCCTCCACGGCCAGGTCGATCGCCTGGATCTGGCGCGCGAGGTTCTCGATGCGGGCGCGGGCCCGGTCGAGTTCCTGTTGCTGGCGGGCGAGCACGTCACTCAGTTCCTGGGTGGTGCGCTCGAGGAAGGCGCACTTGATCTCGAGCGCCTCGATTCGTGAGGAATCATTCATAAAATCCGCAGGGTGCCGGTGTTGACTTGTTGTCTTGTCATGTGGCGACAGAGAATCCTGCCGATCTTTGTCAATTTGCGAACACCGGCACCGAAAAGGGGTGCCGGTTCAGCTTCGCGGCTTGACCCGCGTGCCGGGTGCCACGCGTTCGCCGGGTTGCAGGATGACCTCGTCTCCGGCGGCAAGCCCGGCGGTGATCTCGGCTTCGAGGCCGTTTTCGAGCCCCAGCTGCACGTCGCGCAGGCGGGCCCGGCCGCCGTCGTTGATGAACACGGCCCAGCTGGTGCCGTCGCGGAACAGCGCGGCCCGCGGCACCTTCAGCGCGTGCCCGGCCGCGGCGAGGATGATGCGCGGTTCCACGCGGTAACCGTGGCCGAGGCGCTGCCAGCGCTCCGGCGGATCGGTGAAATCGATGATGACGTTGACCCGCTGCTCCTCGATGCCGAGCGCGGAGACCTTGGTGAAGCCGAAGGGCTCCACGCGCCGCACCCGGCCGGCCAGCACGCCATCGCCACCCCAGGCCTCGATCCGGACCGGCTGCCCGGGGCGCACCCTGACCGCCTCGGTGGAGAGCAGGTCGGTGACGATCTCGAGGTCTGCGGGATTGCCCACTTCGATCAGCGCCAGGCCGGGGGCGACCACGCCTTCGCTTTCCTTCAGCACCCGCAGCACGCTGCCGCTCACCGGCGAGAACACATCCACGCAGTCGCAGTCGGGGCCGCGACGCCGCTGCGCGAGTCCGGGTTGCACCAGGCGGGCCCGGGCCTGCGCCAGTTCGGACTCGCGCATGCGCAGCCCCGCGCGGGCCTCCTCCAGCGCGGCATCGGCACTGCGCGCGCGCCGCCCGGCGGCATCGAGATCATTGGCCGACACCGCATGCGTGGCGGCCAGCCCGCGGTAGCGGCGCAGCTCGGCATCGGCAAAATCCGCATCCGCACCGGCGCGCTGCACCGAGGCCAGGGCCAGCTGCCGGGCGGCTTCGGCGGCCTGGACGCCGGCGCGGGCCTCGGTCTCGGCGCGCGGGTCGAGGAAGGCGGGGTCACCGGGTTCGATGCGTGCCACCACCGTCTGGCCGGCGACGACGACATCACCGGCCTTGAGCGCAATGCGGCGCATCAGCCCCGGCAGGGGCGCGGAGACGACGTAGACCTCTTTCACGCGGGTCTCGCCGTCGTCGCTCACCGAGACCTCGATGGGTCCGGTGCCGGCGCGGGCAAAGTCGACCGGCACGGCCCGTGGCCAGAGGAGCCAGAGGATGCCGGCGGCGGTCGCCGCTGCAATCGGCAGCCAGAGGGCCAGGCGGCGCTGGGTGGCCGTGGTCATGGTCTATTCCCGGGTCTTCAGCACGGCGATGAGGTCGAGGCGGTCCACGCGGCGGCGGACCAGCAGGGCGGAGACCAGCGTGGCGCCCAGCCCGATGAGCATCGCCACCGCATAGGTGGATGCCTGGATGGCCAGCGGGATGCGGAACAGCTCGGTGGTGAACGAGGTGACCATGATGTTCGCAATGACGTATCCCATGAGGCAGCCGAGCGGCAGGGCGACGAAGGTGAGCAGCCCGACCTCGCCGAGCAGGATGTAGGAGATCTCCGCGCGGGTGAAGCCCAGCACCCGCAGCGTCGCCAGCTCCCGCCCGCGCTCGGAAAGGGCGATGCGCGCGGAATTGTAGGTCACGCCAAAGGCCAGCGTGCAGGCAAATACGACGAAGAAGGACACGTAGATCAGCAGGGTCCGGGCCAGGGTGTCGTGGAAGGTGTGCACGGCCGCATCCTTCAGGGTGATGAAACTGATCCGCGGCAGCTCCTTGAGCTCGCGGAACACCGCCAGCCGCCGGCTGGCATCCAGGCGCAGCTGCACGGCGGTGATGCTGTCCTGCTCCTGCATGAGGCGGTTGAGTGCGGCGATGTCGATGTAGGCCGGGCTGCCGATGTAGGTCTCGAAGGTGGCCACCACCGGGATCCGCAGCAGCGGCCGGCGACCCTCCAGCACCTGCGCATCGATCACGTCACCCACCTTCACCGCCAGCAGCTCCGCCAGCATGGTCGAGATGACGAGTCCGCCCGGCGGCATGTCCAGCGCGTGGCCGGCGGCATCGAAGACCCGCTGCAGTTCCTGGTGCGCGGGCACGCCCTGCAGGGCCTGGCGCTTTTCGCGCGCACCGAAGCGCAGTCTTGCCGGCACCACCCGCAGCGGTTCGGTGGTGACCACGCCGTCGATGCGGGCGAGCTCACGCTCGACCTGCCGCGAGCGGGGCTCGGCGAAGCCGACGGTGATGTCCTGCCCCTGCGCCTGGAGGAAGTACACGTCGGCAATATGGTTGATGGCATCCATCCACATCATGGAGCTGACCAGCACCGCGACCGCCATGCCGATGCCCAGGCTGGTGGCAAACGAGCGCGCCGGCCAGCGGCCGATCTGGCGCAGCAGGATGCGGCTGGGCTGGTCCATGGCACGAAACAGCCGCCAGCGCGCCAGTCCGGTGCGCCGGAACAGCGGCGGGGCGGGTGGCCGCATGGCCTCCGCCGGTGGCAGCGCCGCGGCCCGGCGCACGGTGCCGAGCGCGCCGAGCAGGGCGGCGGCAAGGCTGGCGAGGCTGGCGATCACGAACGGCGCCGGCCCGGGGGCGTAGAGCAGGAACGGAAAGCGGTAGAACTCGGCGTAGAGCCGGGTGTTGGTCAGCCCCAGCCACCAGCCGAGTGCGCAGCCGAGCGTGATGCCGACCGCGCCGATGCCGAGCACCAGCTTGAGGTAGTGCCAGGCGATCTCCCGATCCGGATAGCCGAAGGCCTTGAGCAGCCCGATCTCGCTGCGCTCCACCGCGATCAGGCGTGCGAGCACCATGTTGGTGAGGAAGGCGGCCACCGCCAGGAAGATGGTGGGCAGGATGCTGGCCAGCGACTTGAGCTGCTCGATCTCGTTCATCAGGAACCAGTTCGAGATCTGGTCCTTGCGGGCGATGGCGCCGACCCCGCCGTAGCGCGCCAGCATCTGGTCCAGCCGCGTGATGACGCTGTCGGGGCTGGCGCCATGCAGGAGCGTCAGCGAGACGTCGTTGAAGGCGCCATCGAGATCCCAGGCGGCCTGCATGGCCTTCTCGCCCAGCCAGATGACGCCGTAACGTCTGTCGTCGGGCATGAGCGCGCCCGGGCCGATGGTGTAGACGTATTCGGGCGACAGCCCGAGGCCGACCACCGTGAGTTCCTGCCAGTGGCTGTTCATGATGGCGCGCAGCTTTGCCCCGGGCATGAGACCGTGGGCCTCGGCAAAGGGCTCCGCGAGCACGCATTCGTTGCTGGCGGCGGGCATGCGCCCGCGGGTGAGGGCGACGCGGTTCAGCGCCGTGGCCGCATCCGCGGGCAGCGACACGAGCTGGCCGATGACGGGCTCCCCGAAGCCGCGCACGTCGAGCACCGCGTTCTTCACCACGCGGGTGCTGACCGACTCGACACCCGGGATCAGGCGGATGCGCTCGGCCAGATGCTCGGGCGCCCGCTCGACGCGCGCGAACACCTGCGCGAAGCGGTAGCGGTCGTAGTAGGCCTCGGCCGTATCGCTCAGGGCCTCGATGGAGGTGAGCGACATGCACATGAGGCCGACCCCCGAGGCCATGACCAGGGCGATGGCGATGACCTGGGCGCGCAGCCGCCAGAGGTCGCGCCGCAGCTTGCGGTTCAGCGCCCGCACGCTGCGCCTACCATGACAGTTCCCCTGCGCTGAGCCGCCGCTGCGGGCGGCGCTCCTGCTGGATGTGGCCATCGCCCATCACCAGCACCCGGTCGGCCATCTCCGCGATGACGGCGTTGTGGGTGATCAGCACCGTGGTGGTGCCGAGTTCCGCATGGATGCGCTCGATGGCCTCCAGCACCAGCACGCCGGTGGCGCTGTCGAGTGCACCGGTGGGCTCGTCGCAGAGCAGGATGTCGGGGCGCTTGGCGATGGCGCGCGCAATGGCCACCCGCTGCTGTTCGCCGCCGGAGAGCTGGGCCGGGAAGTGGTGGAGCCGGCTGCCGAGACCGACGAGTTCCAGCGCCGCCTCGGGCCGCATGGGATCGGTGGCGATCTCGGTCACCAGTGCGACGTTTTCCGCGGCAGTGAGGCTCGGGATCAGGTTGTAGAACTGGAACACGAAGCCGACGTGCTGGCGCCGGTAGCGGGTCAGCGCGCGGTCATCCAGGGCGGTGAGCGCCTGGTCGCGGAAAAAGACGCTGCCGCTGGAGCCCGAATCGAGGCCGCCGAGGATGTTGAGCAGCGTGGACTTGCCGCTGCCGGAAGGGCCGAGCAGCACCACCAGCTCGCCCGTGGCCAGCTCGAGGTCCACGCCGCGCAGGGCCTGCACCTCGACTTCACCGCTGTGGTAGACCTTGGTGAGCCCCCGGGTGCGGATCGCGGTCGGCCGGGCGGCGGGGGAAGGCGTGTTCACCGCGCCAGCTTGCACCGGGACGCCGGCGGGCCTCAAGCCTCCGGCACCGGACCGGGGGGCATCCGGCAGGTCAGGGGACCGCGCGCAGGATCGCCTGGCCCAGCCCGGCGTAGTTGCCCTCGAAATGGTGGCCACCGGGCAGCTGCACCGCCTGGATGTCCGGGCCCGAGAGGAGGGGACACAGCGCATCGGTCTCTTCCGTGCCGTAGAGGCACAGCAGGCGTGTACCCTGCAGGCGGGCGGCCTCCGGCAGCAGCGGCATGCCCTTCGCGGGGCTGCTCACCCAGTCGCTGAGGTGGAACTCGAAGCTGGCGCTGCGGCCAGGCGCCAGCAGCGCGAGCAGGCTCACCCGGCTGCGGGTGTCCGCCGGCAGGCGGTTGAGCAGCGGCAACAGCGCATCGGCACCGAAGGAGTAGCCGATGAGCACCACCCGCTCCCGGCCCCAGGTGGTGAGGTAGTGCCGGATGATGCGGTCGAGATCGCGGGCCGCAGCCTCCGGCGTGCGTGCTTTCCAGAAGTAGCGCAGGGAGTCCCAGCCGACCACCGGGATGCCGGCGCCGGCCAGCATGTCGCCGAGTTCGCGATCGAGCCCGGCCCAGCCGCCATCGCCCGAGAGCATCACGGCGAGTTCCGTGCGCGCCCTGCCGGTGGCAGGCACCTCGACCAGCGGCAGGCCGGTGACATCGGCCGCGGCTGCGGCGGGGCTGGCCGGTATGGCCGGCATGGCGGGCTGTGCCGGCGCGGGGGCCGGCGGCGGGCGGGTCAGCTCATCGTAGGCGGCGAGGAACTGCTCGAGCCAGTTCTTCTCGACGCCGAAGCCGTGGCCGACTTTGGGCAGCGCAATGAGGCGTGCCGTGGGGATCTGCGCGACGAAGCCGCGCGCGACGCTGATGTCGCAGACCTGGTCCTGCTCCCCGTGCAGCGTGATCCAGGGGTCGTGCAGCGCAGGTGCGGGCCGGAACGTGAATCCGCTCGGCCTGGCGGGATCGGAGTCCAGCCCCGGGCCGCTGCCCCGGCACATGGGCCGGGGCCACGGCAGGTCCGGCCCGAAGCCGAGGCTCAACGCGCCCTTGAACGTGCCGCGCGGGGATTGCACCAGCGAGGTGTAGGCCAGTGTCGCGCCCGAGGAATACCCGACCAGGAGCGGGCTGATGTAGGCGGGGAAATGCTGGCGCGCCTCGATGGCATGCGCCAGTTCCTCGAGGTCGCCCGCGGTGAAGATGCAGTCCCGGCTGGTGTCACGCAGCGACTGGCCCCAGCGGCGGATGTCGATCCCGGCCACCAGGGCGCCGCGCTCGGCCAGATGGCGCGCCATCTCCACCACGCCGAGATTCCAGCCACCATCACCGGAGATGAACAGCACCAGCTCGCGTGGCGGTTCCGCGGGCTCGTACAGCTGCACGCTGCCGAAGCGGCCGAAGGTCATCGCCGATTCCGCGGCATGGGCTCCCGCGGCGGCCAGCACCAGCAGGATGGACAGCAACCAGGGTTTCTCACGCACGGGCAGGGGCCTCCACGGTGTCGGCGGGGGACTTGCCGATGGCGCCGCGGATCCCGCCGGAGATCAGCGTGGTGACATCCAGCAGCACGTGCGGGAGCGCCATGCTGCCGGGTGCCGCCAGGTAGCGTGGGCGCCACTCGGGCAGGAACTTCTCCTTGTACTGCCGCAGTCCCTCGAAATTGTAGAAGTTCTCGCCGTAGCGGTAGACCAGCCGGCCCAGGCGGTGCCAGGGCGGTGCCAGCCGGTGCCGTTCCAGCCCGGCGAGCGGCGCCATGCCGAGGTTGAACCACTCGAAGCCCTCGGCCTTGCACCAGAGCATGGTTGCCACGAACAGGTAATCCATGACGCCCCGGGGCGCCGCCCGCGAGTGACGCATGAGGTCCACCGAGGCCTCCACGCGATGCGATCCGCGCCACAGGTTGGCGAAGGCGACCAGTTCACCACCGCATTCCACCAGCGCGCAGGGGAAGCGGCACAGGTAGTCCTCCGAGAAATAGCCGAGCGAGAAACCCTTTTCGGCTGCGCCCTTGGCGGCCAGCCAGTCGTCGGACACGCGGCGCATCGCCGGCAGCAGGGCGGGCACCTCGCTGGCTGGTGCGATGCGGAAGCTCGCGCCCTCGCGCTCGGCCTTGCGCCGCATCTGGCGCAGATGGGCATGTGCGCTGTCCTCGAGCGTGAACCCGGCCAGGCGCACGCGGGCCTCCTCGCCGAGCTTGCTGAGCGACAGGCCGGTGTCCACGTAGGCCGGCAGGTTTTCACCCGCCACTTCGTAGAAGACGCAGCGTCCGCCCTGCTGGTCGCAGAGTTCGCGAAAACGCCAGACCAGCTCGCTGCGTTCCCCGGCGGGGGCCACCGGGTCGCCCATGGCGATCCAGCTGTGGCCGGATATGCCGTACATGATGAAACCCTTGCCCGACTCGCTGAACAGCAGGCTCTTGTCGCCCAGCAGCGCCAGGTTGCCGTTGCATGACTCGATGTCAGCGAGCACGGCGACCGCCCGGTCGAGGTCGGCGGCCGTCACGGGGGGTGTGCTGCGACGGACCGGCTGCATGAGCCGGTAGGCGGCGACGACGCCCAGGCCCAGCACCGCCACGAGGCTGGCGCGCAGCATGCGTGGCGCGTTGGCATCGAAGGCAAACTGCCACCAGCGCTCCTGCTGGTAGGACAGTTCGCGGTGCGCGATCATGCCGATCCAGATCGAGGCGCCGATGGCCATGGCCACCGTGGCGAGCCAGCGCGGCTCGAGCGGCTCGGCCAGCAGCGAGGCGCGCCGGTAGAACTGCGCGCGCGTGGCGTACAGCGCCAGCAGCACCAGCAGCAGCACCAGGCCTTCCTCGTAGTCGAGGCCCTTGAGCAGCGAGGCGAGGATCCCGGCGCCGAGCAGCCACAGCATCAGGTGCCAGGCGGCATCCAGGCGGTAGTACAGGCCGCGGGCCAGGATCAGCAGCGCCACGCCGATGGCGCTGCCCGCCAGATGGGAGATTTCCAGCACCGTCAGCGGCAGGAAGGCCCGCAGCACGGCGATGCGTTCGGCCAGCGCCGGCGTCTCCCCGGACAGGAGCAGGACCACGCCGGCGATGAAGGCGAGCGTCGCCATTGCCGGCGGCGCCACGAAGTCGAGCGACCGGCGCGTCCAGCCCCAGGCG
>JADYZO010000086.1 GCA_020853135.1 Gammaproteobacteria bacterium | reverse complement strand
CTGGGCCACACCCAGATGGTGCTCATGGAGGCCCTCTTCCACGCCGGCGTCTACACCTCTGCGTTCCTCGTCGGCATGATCGGTGCCGTCTGCCTGTGGTTCTCCATGCGCAGCGAGAGCGAGGTCACCGCCACCTGGCTGGGCTTCTTCGCGGGCACCTGCCTGTGGACCGGCTGGATCGAGTTCACCTACGTCTGGTCGGCCAAGGTGCTGCTGGGCGTGTCAGACGTCATGAAGCCGTATGCAGCCAACGAGATCGCCACCAAGGGCGAGTACATCGTCATGATGTCCAGTGCCGGCGTCATGCTGGCGATCCTGATGCCGCTGATGATGAACCGCGAGACCAAGTGCAACATGTTCCAGTGGTTCCAGCGCCGCCTTGGCCTGCGCACCGGCAAGCCGAGCAGCGGCTACAAGCGGAATTTCGGCTACATCACCGCGCTGGAGACGATCTACGTCCTCTGGTTCTGCTACCTGATGCTGCTCTTCCTCTACGACGACAAGGGCACCTTCGGCCTCAGTGACCGGCACCCGGTGGCCATCGGCTTCTTCGCCTTCCTGTGCTTCTGGTCACTCTACCTGATCAACCGCCTGCGCCAGATGTGGAAGGTCACCACCGCCATCCGCTATGCGATCCCGACCGCCATCATCGCCTACAGCGCCTACGAGATCCTCGGGCGCTGGGAGATCGGCAAGGACATCTGGGTCGAACCGGGCAAGTATGCGTGGGAGCTGAGCCTGTTCTTCGGCACGCTGATCGCGGTCTGGATCATCTCGGCGCTGATCCCGGCCCACGTCAAGTCGCTGTTCGACAGGGACCACCGCCAGCAGCCGAAAGCCGGCTGAGCGACATCGGGCGATCCGTGCCCGTGGCGCTCCCCGCCCGGGCACGGATCCCGACGGCTTCAACAGCTGCCCCGCGGGCAGCTGTTTTTTTTCAGGCGACGGGGCTCAGCCCGGCTGGACGGTCCAGGGATTCCCGGGATAGGTTCCTTCCGCCGAGGACGCCACCCGCACCTCTGGGATGTGGAACAGGCTCTTCCAGTCGCGCGCGATGAGCAGGTCCATCAGTTCGCTCGGCCTGCCGGCCTGCTTCTTCTCCATCTCCTCGTGCAGCGTGATGAGCGCACCATCCACCGCCGGCCCGAAGAGGTAGCGCAGGTACTCCATCGGCACGCGCGGGTTGGCTTCGTCGAAGCGGCCCTGCTCATCGAAGCGCGGCGGCAGGATCGGCGGCACGTAGAAGACGTTGGGCTCGGTGCCGTACTCGGGATGCAGCGGGATTGCCACCTTCCATTCGTGGACCAGCTTCCAGATCGGGCCGCCCACGTCATCCACGTAGCCCACGAAACGCAGCCGGCCCGGGCACTGGCGCGCGCAGGCGGGAGCGATACCCTGCTCGATGCGCGGGAAGCAAAAGATGCACTTCTGCGACTTGTGCTTCAGGAAGTTGAAATACATCTTGTCGTAGGGACAGGCCTGGTTGCACAGCCGGAAGCCCTGGCACTTGTCCTGGTCCACCAGCACGATGCCGTCCTGCTCGCGCTTGTAGATGGCGCGCACCGGGCAGGCCTCCAGGCAGGCAGGCTTCGTGCAGTGGTTGCACAGCCGCGGCAGGTAGAAGTGGTAGTTGTTGGGATGCTCGCCCGAGGAGCTGTCCTCGTGCCAGTTCGGCCCGTACTCCATGGGCTCGGTGCGCTGCAGGCGCTCCTCGGTGCCCTGGAAGTACACGGCCTCGTGGTTGAGCTGCGCCGGCGTGCCGAAGTCCTTCTGCTCGTGCAGCCCGCCGTACTGCAGGACGCCGTCCTTCCAGCCCGACTTCCTGCCCTTCTCCTCCCAGTCCCGCGGGTAGCCCGGGCCCGGCTTGGTCTCGACGTTGTTCCAGAGCATGTACTCCTGCCCCGGTTCGTCGGTCCACAGGCTCTTGCAGGCCGCGGTGCAGGCCTGGCAGCCGATGCACTTGTTGAGGTCCATCACCATGGCGATCTGGCGTGCAGTCATGTCGGATTCCCCCGGGCGCTCAGGCCCTGGCCGGTGCCTCGTATTTCTCGAAGCTCACCGTCGTGTCGTGGAAGGTCAGGTTGGGGACGTAGATCGGCAGGCGGTAGCCGATGTGCCCGTAGTCGCCCACCAGGGAGGTCGGCTTGAGCAGCCCGCCGGTGGAGATGACGGCGCTGAAGTTCTCGCGGCCACGGAACATCATCGGGTCCCAGCCGTGGTACATGTACAGCTCTCCGGCGCGCAGCCCGCCGCTGAGGTGTGCCAGGGCGATGAACGAACCCTGGGTGTTGAAGACGCGGACGAGGTCGCCATCGGCCACGCCCCGGGCCCGCGCATCCACCGTGCTGACGTAGATGTCCGGCTCGCCACGCTGCAGATACAGCAGCAGCCAGTCGTCGCGGCACCAGCTGTGGATGCCGTGGCGGGCGTGGCCCATGATGAGGCGGCTGCTGTGCCCCGGGTTGGCCAGCGGGTCCTTGTGCACCGGCAGCTGCTCGCCCTCGGCCAGGAACCAGTCGTGGTCCATGTAGAACTGCTGGCGCGCGGTGAGCGTCCCGTACGGCACCTTGTCCCGCGTGCTGGCCAGGGTCTTGTACGAGAACGGGGACTTCGGCCCGAACTGCGTGCCCCGCGAGTCCTCGACGCGCAGGAAGCCCCTCTGCGCCAGTTCCTCGTACGTGGCCTTCGGCATCCCCGGGGTGTTGTCCATGAGGAACTGCACGATGTCGCGGCTGTCGCGGACCTTGCCGTCCATCGTCATCAGCTCGTGCAGCCGGGTGTAGTCCTGCTCGATCGGCTGGCCGTTGTAGCTGTCCCTGATCGGTGCCAGGTTCATGGCCCTGGCCCTGGCGCTGATGGCGGCCGCGAGCCGCTCCATCGCCGTGTAGTCGTCCACCGACTCCCCGAGCGGCGCCACCGCCTGGTTCAGCACCTGCAGGTAGGGCGTGCGCCCCTCCATGGTGATGTCATGGCGCTCGTAGTGGTGGGAGATGGGCAGCACGTAGTCCGCATACATCGCGGTGACGCTCATGTCGGGCGTCATGGCCACGATGCAGTCGAGCTTCTCGTACACGTTGTGCCGCCAGGTGTTGCCCGATGCGCGCCAGTTGGCGGGGTTGTGGCCCGCCATGATCGCCATCTTCCACGGCGTGCGGGAATAGTCGGGCAGCCAGCGGTTCCTGATCGCCTCCTGGTAATGGCGGTCGTAGTGCTGCGCCAGCTCAGGGCTGTAGACACGCTCGTTGAGCGCCTTGCCGTCGCCCCGGGCGTAGTCCCAGACCGAGATGGCGGCCAGCTTCAGGCGCGGACCGACGCCGGCAAAGACGAATTTCATGGTGCCGTCGCCCCGGGCGAGCTGCGTCACCTGCATGCCACCGCCCTCGCGACCGGTGTTGCCCGTGAGGGCGCACATCAGCAGCCAGGCACGCTGCAGCTTGTCGCCATGCAGCCACTTGCAGGAGCGGTAGCCGGCGAAGATCATGCCCGGCCCGGCGGTGGCGAACCGGCGCGCCACGAAGCGGATCACGTCCGGATGCACGCCACAGATGGCCTGCGCCTGCTCGGGCGTGTACCTGCTGTTGCAGAGCTGGCGCGTCATCTCGAAGACGGTGGTGACCTCCACGCGCCGGCCATCGGCCATGGCAACCGTCCAGCGACCCTCCACCGCGGGCCGCAGATCGCCGAGCTTCAGGCTGCCCTCCGGCGGCGCACCCGGCGGACCCGGCTTCTTGACCATACCCGTGGCCGGGGCCACCGCCGGCCCGCCGGCCGCCTCGTCCCATATATAGAAGGTGCGGTCCGCAGCCTCCCCGGCGACGCCGAGGTCACTGCCACGGAGGAACTTGCCGGTGTCGCTGCGCACCAGGAAGGGCAGGTCGGTCTGCTCGCGCACGTAGTCCCAGTCGATGAGCCGCTCGGCGATGATGGTCTGCACCATGGCCATGGCGAGCGCCGTGTCGGTGCCGGGCTTCGGGCTCACCCACTTCGATGAGTGCATCGCCGAACCGTTGAAGTCCGGCGTGATGGTGATGACCTCGGTGCCGTTGTAGCGCGCCTCCCAGAAGAAGTGGGCATCCGGGATGCGTGTCACCGCGGGGTTGCACACCCAGACCAGGCAGGTCCGCGACTTGAACACCGCCGCCATGCTGTCGCCCGGCAGTTCATTGCCCAGCGTCATGTAGGCACCCGCCGGCAGATCGCCCACTCCGGCGAAGGTCTCCGGACAGACGATGCCGGTGATGTTGCAGAACCGGAAGAGCGCGGCGAGCGCCGCCCTCTTCAATATCATCTGCGTGCCCATCGCGAAGGTGATGGATTCGGGTCCCGACTCCGTGGCGTATTCGATGAACTTTGCGGCAATCTCGTCGGTGGCCTGCTGCCAGCTGATGCGCTGCCACTTCCCCTCGCCGCGCTTGCCGACCCGCTTCATGGGATAGAGCACGCGCTGCTTGCCGTACATGTACTTGGCCTGGCGGATGCCCTTCTGGCAGCCGCGCGGGCCGTAGTCCGGGGTGTCGTCACCCGAGCGCCCGTACTCCCCCTGCTGCTCCTCGCGCCAGACGATGCCGTTCTTCACGTAGATGTTGAAGGCGCAGTGGCCGGTGCAGTTGATGCCGCGACTGCCGTGCACGACGCGGTCCCAGGTCCACTTCTGGCGCATCAGGTCTTCCCAGCGCGCGTAGGGCTTGCCGAGCTGCGTGGGATCCTGGGCGTCCGCGGGCGCGTACTTCAACGACAGGCCGAGGGCCAGTGCACCACCCGATGCGAGGACCTGGCGGCGGTCGGTCAGCGTGGCGGTCATGCGGCTTCTCCCGGGTCAGCGTTGGCGAAAATCGCAGTGGATGGTGCCGGGTACCGGCCTGCCGTGCTGCGCAGCCGGCGGCTCCGGTCCCGCAGCGGCGCAGTCAGAGCAGGCCCGCCCTGACGAGGCGCTCGATGTTGGCCTCCTGCCGGCGGCGGAAGGTCTCGCGGTCCGGCGGCTCGACGACCCTGCCGTCACGGAGCAGGAAGTTGCCCTCGTGGTAGCGGAATTTCGCATAGCTGTCGGCATAGATCTGGAAAGGCTGGCGCGACATGACGTTCGCCATGGCGGTGCGCCGGCGCTTGCGCCGCAACGAGCCGACGTCGATCACCGCGTTGGAGTTGAACGCCTCGCCACCGGCGGCAGCCTCGCAGAGGATGTTGCCGTTGTAGTCGATGATGGTGGACATCGCGCTGCAGGTGTAGGGCGGGATCGGGAGGTCGTCGATGCTCGCTGTGTTGGCCGCCACCACGTAGACCTGGTTCTCGATGGCGCGCGCCCGCCGGCAGATCTCCTTGATGGTCGGCTCGGGGCTGCCCGGCTCGCTGGTCGGATGCAGGATGACCTCGGCGCCGCGCATCACCACGCAACGGGTGATCTCCGGGTACAGGATCTCCTCGGAGGCAATGGTGCCGAGCTTGCCGATCTCGGTGTCCACGACGGGGAAGATGCTCTCCGGGCCGTAGGTGTCGATGTACTTGTCCCAGACATCATGCGGCGTGGGCTCGAAGCTGGAGGTCATCCGGCGGTAGCGCAGGATCACGTTGCCGTTCGGGCCGATGATGAAGCAGGTCTGGAAATACAGTTCGGGGAAGGCCGGATCGACCTCATAGACGTTGCCGCCGAGGAAGAGGTTGTTGGCCTGGGCGATCCTGCCGAGTTCCTCATACTCGGGGCCGTCCTGCGCGAGGCAGGCGCGGTCGCGCCACTCGGCGGGCGACTCCTTGATCGGGAAGCTGGTCACCGCATACTCGGGCAGCACCACCAGGCGCACCGGCACGCCGTAGAAGAACTTGTGCAGCCCCGCGGCGGCGGTGGTGTACTCGCCGATGCGCTTGAGGTTCTCGGCAATGCGGATCCGCGATGACTCCCGGTCCTTGCAGCGGTTGACGGCCTTGACGGAGACCTGGAGGGCAACAGCGGTGTACTCCAGGACTTCGGGCTTCTGGTCGGGCATGTGGCGGGCTTCCTTGGCAGGCTGTCCGGGACTGTGGGTGCGTGCCAGTATAAACAGACACCACGGACCAGCGGTATGCGCCGGACGGCGTGTCCGCATGGCAGACGGCCCGCCGGCAAGGGGCTGGCGCGCAGCTATCCGGCGGGCGCCTGCGGGTGGCCCCGCTGCCTTGTGTGGCACCGGGACGACGGGTATTTTCGCCTCCATGTCGCAACCCGCAGCCGTGCCGTCGATGCCGCGGTTCGGGGTCAGGCACATGGTGCCGACCCTGAACGGCACCGGATTCATGTTCGAGGTTCTGGATGGCTACGCCGAGGAGTGGATCGGCTTCGCCGGGCACAGCGCTGACCCGGTGCTGGAGGTCGGCTGCGCCTATGGCGTGGCGAGCATCGCCGCGCTGGAGGCCGGCGCACGCGTGGTGGCCTGCGACATGGAACCCGGGCACCTGGAGATCCTCGCCGGGCGGGTGACGCCCGCGTTGCGCGACCGCCTGGCCTGCGTGGTGGCGAAATTGCCGGAAGCGGAGTTCGCGCCGGAGAGCTTCGGCGCGATCCTCTGCTCGCGGGTCCTGCACTTCCTGACCGGCGAGGAAATCGACGCCTCGGTCGGCGCCATGGCACGCTGGCTCAGGCCGGGCGGCAGGCTGTACCTGGTGGCCGACACGCCCTACGGCATCTGGCGGAACTTCATCCCGGCGTTCGAGGCCGCGCGACGCGCCGGCAGGCGCTGGCCCGGGATGATGCGCGGCCTGCGCGAACACCTGCCGACCCCGGGCATCCACCGCTACATCGACAGGCCGGCCTTCATGAACCTGCTCGACCCGGAACTGCTGGCGCGCACCTGCGCCGGGGCAGGACTGCAGGTGAGGCGCGCCAGCTTCATCGAGCGCAGGGACTTCCGCGGCCTCGGCATGCTCGATGGCCGCGAGAACGCCGGCGTGCTGGCGGTCAAGCCGGGGACATAAGGCCGTAGTCCGCCTGTCAAATCGCCAGCCACGGCGGGCCATTTGTCCGAATGCAGTGACGCATTTCCTCGCCTGCGGCCGGGACTTGCCTAGAATCGTCCCCGTTCGCCACCCAACAACAACACAAAGAAGCGAGCCATGAACGAGGCACCCAGCCAGGTACTCGGTTACCTGGACTACAAGAACAAGACCCGGACCGCCGCATGGGCGGAGCGCCTCTGGCAGCAGCACCTCAAGGGCACACCCACCGACCTGCGCGCCGACGAGGACCGCCAGCGCTACCTCGACCTCCTCGACCGCATCGAGCAATCACGCCCGCTTGCGCACCGGCTGCACGCGCGGCGCATGACCCACGCGCCACGCTTCGGCCTGCTCTCCGCGCAGGGGGCCTGAGACCGGCATCCCCACCCCCGGGGGCAGCACGCCCCCGGGCCGGCTTCCGCGCCTGCCCGGGACGCGCAAAGCGTGAGCCCGTTCACCCGTGCACCGTGGCAGCGGTTGTTACACTCGATTTGACATTGTCACGGCAGCACCGCTGCGCCCGCCATGACCACAGCTTCACCCATCCTGTCGCCGCCAACGACAGCCGACAGCCTTGCCGAGGCGCTCAACGGACTGGGCGTGGGCGTCCTCGGGCTGGAAGCGGCACGCCAGGCCCTGGCAGCCAGCCTCGGGCAGGACCGGGAGGCCGAAGCGATCCAGCGCGCCGTGGATGACGCCTACCACGACGGCAGGCTGGAAACCGGCCAATACACGGCACTCACCGCCGACATCGGCCGCTACCTCGGCGAGGACGTGCCGACGGAGTGGTCGGCGGACGTCGTCAGCGAATCGGCCCCGGCCAGCGACACGCTGAGTCCCGGCGAAACGCCGGCAGCCGCCACCAGCCAGGCCGGCACCGGGTACGAACCCGGCGCGGCACTGCTCGAGCGCTTCATCCTCCAGGCGCGGCTCGGCCTCACCGGCACCAGCGAGCTGTTCCGGGCCATCGACCGGCACCGCCAGCAGCAGGGCCAGGATGCCTGCGTGGCGCTGAAGCTCGCCATACCCGGAGCGCCGCGGTACGAGCAGGCGCTCGGGATGCTGCAGCGGGAGGCCGGGCTGGGCAGGACCCTGCGGCACCCGCATATCGCGCGCGTCTTTGACTTCGAACAGGGCGATGGCCATGCCTTCCTGACGATGGAGTGGCTCGACGGCGAATCGCTCGCCGAGCTGCTCACGCGCCAGCGCTATCGCCCGCTGGGCCTGGAGCAGACGCGGGCCATCCTCGCCGACATCACCGGCGCACTGGTCCATGTGCATGGGCTGGGCATCACCCACGCCGACGTCAAGCCCGGCAACATCTTCCTCACCCGCGCCGGCGGCGCCAGGCTGCTCGACTTCGGCACCGCGCGCACCGGCACCGATGTCCCCCGTCCGGTTGAAGCCCGTACGCCCGCCTACGCGAGCTGCGAAGTCCTGGAGGGACTCCCGCCGACACCCCAGGACGATGTCTATTCGCTGGCCTGCGTCGCCTATCGCATGCTCGCCGGCCGCCGCGCCTTCGGCCACCACGACGCCCTGGCCGCGGAGAAATCCGGGCGCAGGCTCACGCCGGTCCGCGGCCTGCCGGCGGCGCAGTGGGCGGCGCTGGCCCGTGCGCTGGCCTTCCGCCGCGAGGCGCGCACGGCGGACATGGCGACGTTCATCAGGGAATTCACCGCCACGCCCGTGGTGGCCAGCCCGCCCCCCGCACCCGCGACGACAGCACCGGCCGCCACTGTGGCCACCACGGCCCCGCGTGCGCCAGTGGCGCCGGCCCGCACTCCACGCCGCCTGGCCTACCCGGTCATCGCCGCCCTGCTGGCCGCGGTCGCGCTCTTCATCGGCTTGCGGACCGGCGACCCGGCGAAGCAGGCGGTGCCCGTGGCCGTATCGCCCGTCACCGGGGAGTCGCCTGGCGGGCCCGCACCCGCGCCGCCGGTCGCGGCAACGCCAGTCGATCCACCGCAGGAGGAGGCCCGCCTCCCTGCGACCGCCGTGGCGCCGGCCGCCGCCCCGGCGGCCCAGCCAGCCGGGCGAGCCGCAGTGGCCTCGCGTGAACCCACCGCAAGTGTCGGGCAGGGCGCGGAGCCGACGCCCGCAGGCCGGGAGCCGGCGTTGCACCCGTCGCCGGCCGCGGCCCCGGCCGTCAGCGCGCAGCTGCCCGGGCAGGCCCGGGAGACCGGCGTGGCGGCGGCCGGCCCGCACGAGGCCGCGCCGGCCCCCGAGCCGCCCGCCCCCGTGCCCGCCCCCGCGCCTGCGATGGTTGCCGCCACCGCGATTACCGGGGCGCCACCGGTCGAGCCGCCTCCGGCCACCGCAGCGGAACAGCCGGCTGCGGCTGGCAGCGCCATGCCGGTACCGGAGGCCGGGCCGCGCCAGGTGCCGCTGTCCACCCTCAAGCTGACGCGCTACGTCGCACCGGCCGAACCGCGCAGCGGCTGGAGCCAGGGCGGCAGCGGCTGGGTGGATGTGGCCTTCGTCGTGGGCACCGACGGCGTCCCGCGCGATGTACAGGTCATCGGTTCGCAGCCGGCGGACAGCTATGACGAGGTGGCGCTGCGCGCGGTGCGCCGCTGGCGCTTCGAACCGGCCGCCGGCGAGGACGGCCACCCGGTGGAACGGCGCACGGCGGTGCGGTTGCGCTTCGAGCGCGGCGACTGACCGATCCCGGCCTCAGTAGCCGAGGGGCGTGAAGATGTCGCGCCTGCGGAACAGGCTCCTGACGAAGCGCCAGCGGATCCTGCCATCGGTGAGCCAGCGCACGGCGGTACCGCTCTCCTTCGCCGCCAGCATGCCCTCGACGAGGAAGGGCGTGACTGTCTCGACGGTGTCGGCGAGGATGTTGAGGATCTTCTTGTTGCGCTGCCAGGCCTCGCCGCGCCGGTTGGGTGGTGGCACCAGCAGGTCGGTGATGACGATGCCAGGGCTCAGGTAACCCACCTTGACCGGCGTCTTCTTCAGCTCCCGGACCATCGCGGTGGTGAAATAGCGCAGCGCGCACTTCGTCGCACCGTAGGGCGCGAGCGCCGGGCGGACCTGGCCGTTGCTGCCCATGCCCTCCATGTTCCAGATCCAGCCGCCCTGCTGGCGCTGCATGCCGGCCATGCAGACCCGGCTGCAGTTCATCAGGCCGACCAGGTTGGTCATGACCGTGGCCCGGTAGTCCTCCGGCTCGATCATGATGAAGGGCACCTTCGTGCCATCGCGGCCGGCGTTGTTGACCCAGATGTCCACCCGGCCGAAGGCCGCCGCCGCAGCGTCCCACAGCGCCTGCACCTGGTCGTACGCGGCGACGTCGCAGGCATGCCCGGCGACCTGCTGCTGCGGGAACTGCGCGGCCAGCCCTGCCACCGCCGCATCGACCGCCGCCTGGCCGCGGCTGGACACCATCACCGCGTGGCCGCGCCGGAGGAACTCCCGGGCGAGGCCCAGGCCGATGCCGCGCGTGCTGCCGGTGATGACGACGTTCAGAGATTCTCCCGGGCCTGCACACCCTTGTGATAGACGGCGTAGATGACCACGGGAATGCCGAGGTCGCCCAGCGTCTCGTGGATGTGCGGCTCCACGTCGCTCCACTCGAGGCGGCCCACGCCGGTGGCCAGGCGCGGCAGGGCGATGCTCGTGAACTTCTCGCGGATGGCCAGCTCGCGCAGCTGGCGCAGTGCATGGCTGACGAAGGATATGGTGGCCTTGCCGGGCTTCTGGCCCTGCTGGTAGGCGGCATCCTGCGTGAACAGGTTGACGATGCGCCGGCCACCCGGCGCCGCCCAGGTCCACAGGCCGCCCGGCTTCACGTGGGTGGTCTTGCAGTAGTGGCGAAAGTCCTTGTAGAGCGCCGGCCACTGCTCGCGCAAGGCCAATGCGAGGCCCTGGTGGAAGTCGTCATTCGGCGCCACGCCGTGGGCGATGACCTGGGCCTTCGTGAGCAGGATGTCTCCGGCAGCATTGGCAATCATGGCATCCTCGTCCGCTGTTTCGATGCAGGCCGAAGGATAGCACGGCCCGTAGCCCCGGCAGGGACCACCGGGACGCGTGGCGCAGCGTGCTACAGTGCGCCGGGGGAGCCGCACCGTGATCATCGAATTCCACAGGAAGATGCTGGCGGACGAGGTCCGCTCGCAGGCCTTCGAGGCAGCCCTGCGCCGGGTGATCGTCCCGGGGGAAACCACCGTGGCCGACATCGGCGCCGGCACGGGCATCCTCGGCTTCATGGCCCAGCGCCTCGGCGCCCGCGAGGTGCATCTCGTCGAGCAGGGCGAGGTGATCGGGCTGGCCGCCCGGCTGGCCGATGCCAATGCCATCCCGGGCCTGCAGTTCTGGCAGGCGCATTCCGGGGAGATCATCGACCCTCCCCGGGTGGACGTGGTGGTCGCCGAGATCCTCGGCAACCTGGCCCTGGAGGAGAATGCACTCGAGACGCTCGGCGATGCACGCCGCTTCCTCAGGGAAGGCGGCACGCTGATCCCGGCGCGCATCGAGCAATGGGTCGCCCCGGTCACCAGCGCGCGGTTCCGCGACGAGCTCTGCAGCTGGGACCGGGCGCCCATGGGCCTGGACTTCAGCGCGGCGCGCGCACTCTCCCTCGACAGCGTCTATGTCAGGCGCATCGCCCCGGGCGACCTGCTGGCGGGTGATGCCGGCCGCTGCTGGGATGCGCTGGACTTCGGCAGTGATCCCGGGGAACAGCGCGGTGGCACGGCCTCATGGCCGGTCGATGCGCCGGTGCACATCCACGGTTTCGCGCTGTGGTGGGACTGCGAGCTGGTCCCCGGCGTGCGCCTGGGCACGAGTCCCTTCGGCCCGCCGACCCACTGGGACCAGGTCTACGCGCCGGTGGCCGAGCCGCTCGCCTGTGCGCCGGGCGATGCGCTCGCCATCGCCATCGAATCGGAGACCGGCGGTGGCGAGGCGGGCATCGGCCTGCGCTGGCAGGTGCGCCAACAGCGCGGTGCACGCATCGTCGCCTGCCACGACCACGACATCAGCCGCGGCTTCATCGGCTGAGCCGTTCCTGGATGCGCCGCGCGAGCGGGTTCAGCTGCAACCCATCGGTGATCTGCACCAGGTCGTGCAGCCTGCCGGCATCGAGGATGCGCCAGTTCCGCCCCGCGCGGCGCAGCAGACCCTCGCGATCGAGGCGACGCAGCGTGCGGCTGAGGTGCACGTAGCTGAGTCCCGCCGCATCGGCGATGACATCCTGTCCCGCCGGAAACTCGAAGCCTGCACCATCGGCCAGCCCGATCATCCGCAGGCGCGTCCACAGCTCCCAGAGCAGGTAGGCCACGCGCTCGTAGGCACTCATGCGGCCCACGGCCACCAGATGCGCCCGGGTGATCGCTTCCTGGTGGGCGTCTGCCCACCAGAATGCCGCGCCGATGCGGGGCGAGCGGGTCATCAGGTCCAGCACTTCCTCGGCCCGCACCAGGGAGTAGCTGAGGGCGGTGAGCGCCTGCATGGAAAAACCCGCGCGCGAGGTGACGAAGACCGTCGGGTCACAGAGATCGCCCGGCAGATCGAAGTCGATGACCTGCCGGCGGCCGTCACTGAGGGTGCGGTGGCGAAACGCCCAGCCGTCGTGCACCAGCACCGCGGCGGTCCTGCGCTTGTCCGCCTCGAACAGTGTCTGTCCACCCGCACAGTGGTGACGCACGCTACCCAGCGCGTCGAGCGCAGCGACATCCCCGGGTGTCAGCTCGACCATGGTCCTGAGCTTGAGCACCAGCGGTGAACGCAACTGCGAAGGCTTCTCGGACAATTGCCGGCCGGTCATGGAGCTGCGGGGATCGCGGCGAATTATGTCCGCATTATTAACACAGGTTAAGGCAGGCCGCGACTGCTGTGGCCAGTATCACTTGGGGATGTTCCCGTTGTCGCGGAGGAACCTGCCATGACCCATGAGACCCAGGTGGTCGCCATGCCGCCCGAGCGGCCGGTGGCCACACGCAAGGACGTGGCCGTGAAGAGCGCGGCTGTGGCGGTGACGAGGAAGATGCGGATGGCGGGCGAGGATCGCCACCGGCTGATCGCCGAAGCCGCCTATTTCCGCGCGGAACAGCGCGGGTTCGTGCCGGGCTGCGAACTGGAGGACTGGCTGGCAGCCGAGCTGGAGATCGACGCCCTCTTCGCTGGCGAAGAAGGCCGGGCCTGATCCCATGACCGGCGGCATGGAGCACCGCTGCGGGGACCGCCACCCGCTGCGGATGGCAGTGCTGCTGCGGGCCGGCGGCTGCAATCCCGTCGCCGGAATCACGCGCGAGATCAGCATCAGCGGCATGTTCGTCGAAGTGCCCGCACAGTTCTTCCGTGACCACGGCGTGGTGGAACTCGAGGCCAGCGTCCCTCCCAGCACGGGCGGGCTGCGCGTCTACCGCTGGCGCGCGCTCGTGGTCCGCAGGACCGGGGCCGGGCTGGGCCTGATGTTCAACCAGCTGCGGCCGCCCGCCATCGCGCGCATCCTGGCGATCGCCGCGACGGAATTCCCCGGCCTGCCGCCGCCGGTCGCGCCGGCCCGGCCGGCCGACCCGCCCATGCCGACGCCCCACTGATCCGCGACGGCAGGTCCGCTCCGGGCTAGAACCGCCAGGTCACGCCCAGGTTCGGGATGAGGCGCAGCCAGTAGTCGAAGTCGCGATCCAGCGTGAGCGTGCCGCCGCTATCGTGGACTTCATAATTGCTGCAGCACGGATTGCGCTGGCCGAGCGCATTGGTCATCTCGAAGAAGGCCTCCAGGGTGCTGGCCGGCAGCCGGTAACGGCGCAGGATGCGGAAGTCCAGGCTGTTGAAGTGCCTGTAATGGCTGTCATTGCGCGGCCCGGCCTGCACGATGGGCGGGCCACTGTCCGGTTGAGCGACGATGCCGGGAACCGTGGCCGGCCAGCCGCTGTGGTAGCTGTCGGTCAGCGTGATTTCCCAGTCCTGTCCGGCGTAACGCAGGCCGGCGCTGACGGCATGGCGCTGGTCCCAGCTGCGCGGCACGTCACGCCCGTCGATGTCGTCGGTGACGCGCGACCAGGTGTACCCGAGCCACCAGGACCAGGGTTTGTCGCTGCGCCGGCGCAGGAGGACTTCCACGCCACGGGCCTGGCTGCCCTCCGGCGCCACCCGGACACGGTCGGGCTCCAGTTCGGGGAGCAGCCGCACCGGATCGAACAGGTTCTCGAAATGCGGCCGCAGGTGGGCATAGTCCTTCACGTAGGCCTCCACCCGCAGGTCGAGCCCGGCGCCCAGCGCCTGGTCCAGGCTGACGATGAAGTGGTCGGCGCGCTGTGGCTCGTGGAAGGCCTCCACGCCGTCCTCGACCTGCAGTTCGTTGACGGCCTGTGCCTGCCAGAACCGGCCCCAGGCCGCGCGCAGGCGCGTACCCGGCATCGGGTCGTACATCAGGTTGACGCGCGGGGACAGCTCCCGCGGCCCCCCCACGTCGTCGTACACATGGTCGTCCCAGCGCAGGCCGAGCTCGGCACTGAGCCGCGCGGTCAGCCGCGCGCGGCTGGTGAGATACAGCGCGAACTGGTGCGTTTCAGGTGCTGGCGACAGGTCTCGTGTCATGCTGCCACCCGGGTCGCCGGGGAACGGCCAGCCCGGCGCATAGGTCACGGTGCTGTGGTACAGGTACTTGCCGTGGGACTCGCGGGCCTCGCCCCCCAGCCGCGTGTACAACCGGTCGCTGCGCTGTTCGAGATCCAGCCGCGCGATGAGGACATCGAGGTTGCGGTCGTCGCGGACGGTGCCGGCCTGCTGCCCGGGCCGGTCGATGACACCGGAACGCCGGTTGTCGATGTCGGTCAGCGCCACGATGAGGCGGCTCGACAGGCCATGCTCCCAGTCCTGGCGCCAGCCACCCCAGACGTAGCGGTTGCGGTAGGTGGCCGACACCCGCTGCGTCCCATCCGCGGTATTGCCGTCGAAGTCATCATCCGACACCAGCACCCCGCCGAAGAATTCCCGGCCATCGTCCGGTCCCCAGGCCAGGCGCCCGAACAGGTCGGCATACCCTGCGCTACCCACCTTCGAATGGGCGAGATCGGCCAGCAGGTCGAGGTTGCTGCGGCGGGCCGCGGCGAGCCACTGGCCGCGTGAATCGTCGAACCGGCCGGCGCTCAGGCCGTTGAGGTGGAACAGCGAGAAGCCGAGGACCGTGTAGCGATCCGCCGGCGGGGACAGCGGCGTGATGTCGATGACCCCGCTCATGCGGTCACCGTATTTTGCGGTGAAGCCGCCCGAGGAGACATCGATGCTGCCGATGGCCTCCGCATCGAGGACGCTGACCGGCGCGAGGAAATTCTTCAGGTGGAATGGCTCGTTGAGCGGCAGGCCATCGAGCACCATGAGCACCTCATCGTATTCGCCGCCGCGCAGGTGGGTCAGCGCGGAGAATCCCGAGGAGGCCGAACCCGGCAGGCGCTGCACGGCGCGCAGCGGTTCGTCGGCGAACCTGGGCAGGGCCTTCAGGTCCGCCTGGCTGAGGAAACTGCGCGCATCGCTGTCCTGGCCGGCCAGGGCGTACCGGCTGGTGGTGACCACGATCTGCGCCAGGG
>JADYZO010000085.1 GCA_020853135.1 Gammaproteobacteria bacterium | reverse complement strand
TGCACATGGAGGCGCCGCTGTACCGGCGCGGCCGTGCCCGCCCGGGCCCGACCTGGCGCGAGGCGCGCCTCATGCACGCCGTGTCGCGCCTCGTGCTGCACCCGCTGATCCCCAACATCCAGGCCTCCTGGACCAAGCTCGGCGAGACCGGCGCTGCGCAGATGCTGCAGGCCGGGGTCAACGACCTCGGCGGCACGCTGATGAACGAATCGATCTCGCGCGCCGCCGGTGCCGCCCACGGCCAGGAGCTGCCGCCCGAGCGCATGGATGCGTTGATCCGCGGCACCGGCCGCCAGCCCCGGCAGCGCACGACGCTCTACCGCGAGCCGCCCGCCGGCCGCGTGGCGCAGTCCTATGGCGCGGCCGGGCTCGCCGCCATGCGCTTCCGCCCGGCGCGCGACTTCCATGCCGCATCCTGATCTCCCTGGAATGCCCGATACGGTGACCCGAGTGAACCCGAAACAGCCACCTGCCCCCGCCGAGCCCCACGTCCATGGTCCTGGCTGCGACCACGACCATGATCACCATGACCACGCGCCCGCGACGCCCTACCGCCGCGAGGCACCGAAGCCCGGGCGCAACGATCCCTGCTTCTGCGGCAGCGGCCGGAAGTACAAGAAGTGCCACGGTGCCGCCGGCTGACGACTCCCGACGCGCCGCGGGGGACGCCACGCTGAGGGTCTCGCCCGCGCTCGCCATCCCGCTGGCCGAGATCGAACTCAGCGCCATCCGCGCCCAGGGCACGGGCGGCCAGAACGTCAACAAGGTCGCCTCCGCGGTGCACCTGCGCTTCGACGTGCACGCCTCCTCGCTGCCAGCCGAGGTCAGGCAACGGCTCCTCGCGTTGCGCGACCGGCGGGTCAGCGAGGACGGCGTCATCGTCATCAAGGCGCAGCGCCACCGCACCCAGGAGCAGAACCGCGACGATGCGCTCACGCGGCTCGCCGAACTCGTGGCCACCGTGCTGGTCAAGCGCAAGGCGCGCCGGCCGACGCAGCCGACGCGCGCCTCGCGCGAGCGGCGGCTGGAGGGCAAGCGCAAGTCCGCAGCCAACAAGCGCCTGCGCGCGCCGGTGCGACACGACAGCTGAGGCGCAGGATCAGGCCCGGCGCAGCGCCGGCAGCACCCGTTCGCCGATCAGCCGGATGGACTCCGCCGGGCTGGCGTACAACCGCAGCGCCACGCTGTCGAACCCCGCATCGCGCAGGTGGTGCAGCCGGGCGATGATGCCCTCGAGCCTGGCTGGCGTGCCGCACAGCGTGAGGTTGTCCACCAGCGCATCGAGCACCACCCCGGGCACGCCCTCCACCTCGTGGTTGCCGGCGACGAAGGCGCGCGCGAACGCCGCGCGGCTGTCCATCACCAGCTGCACCGCGCCGGGCTCGAGGAATTGCGCGAGCAGCCAGGGGCGGAAGATGCCGCGCAGGAACAGCCAGCGGCGCGCCTCGCGCCGGGCTTCGGCGGCATCGGCATACACGTGCCAGGCGGTGAAGACGCTGGTCCGGAAGCCCGCGGCCCGCGACCTGCCGGCGGCCTCCAGCGCCGCATCCAGCATGCCGATGAGCTGCGTGGCCGGCCCCGGCGGCACGTCGCTCATCATGACGCCGTCGCCCGCGGTTGCCGCCATGCGCAGCATCTGCGCCTGGCCCGCGGCGATGCAGACCGGTGGTGCCGGTGCCTGCACCCAGCCGAAGCGGCAGCCCTGCACCTGGAAGAGCTCCCCCGCGTAGGCCACCGGTGCACCACTCGCGGCAGCGCGGATGATCTCCACCGCCTCGCGCACCGCCCGCACCCGGCGCGATGGCGCGAGCCCGAGCGCCTGCAGCGCCTCCCCGCCACCGCCCACGACGACGCGCGCGCGGCCAGCCGCCAGCTCATTGAGCGTGAGCAGCCCCGCGGCGATCTTCAGCGGATGGGTGTCGTAGGGATTGACGGCGATCGGCCCCAGCGTGATCCGCGAGGTGCGCTGCGCGGCAGGCACCAGGTTGGCCCAGGGATCGCGTGAATCGTTGAGGCTCGAGACCCACACGCCGCCAAGACCACAGCGCTCGGCCAGTTCGGCAAGCCCGGCCAGCTCCGCGGCCGGGGCGCGCGCGTCGAGGATGGCGTCGAGCCTCATCGCGGCTAGAGCAGCTCCCGGGCAAGCAGGTGCAGGGCTTCGGTGCTGCAGCCGCCGGCCAGCAGGGTGCTCACGCGGCCGCTGCGGCCGACTTCCTTCCATGCAGCGAGCCGTTCACGGATCCGGCCGGCCGGGCCGACGAGGGCGATCTCGTCGATCAGCGCCTCGGGCACCGCGGCCGCTGCGGCCGCCCGCTGGCCCGCCAGGAACAGCTCCTGGATGCGCCGGGCGGCCTCGGCATGGCCCATCCGGCTCACATAGTCGAAGTAGAAGTTGCGGCCCTTCGGCCCCATCCCGCCGATGTACAGCGCCAGCTGCTCGCGCACCGGCGCACGGGCGCGCTCGAGGTCCTCATCGAGCGAGACCGGCACCATCGGCGCCACCTCGAAGTCCGCGCGTGCGCGGCCGCTGATCGCCAGGCCCTCGGCCACGTGGGGCTCGATGAGCTCGGGGTGCTCGGGACTCAGCCAGACGGGAAAGACGCCATCGGCCACTTCGGCAGCGCAGGCGATGCCCTTGGGCGTGACCGCCGCGGTGAAGATGCGCAGCGACGGGTCGGCATGCAGGATGCCCTTCAGCGGCGTGCCAAGACCGGAGGCGTCCGGGCCGTCATACGGAATGCGGTATTCCCTGCCCTGATGCACCAGCGGGCCCTTGCGCGCGGCCACCTGGCGCACGATGTCGATGTACTCGCGGGTGCGCGCGAGCGGCCGCCCGTAGGGCACGCCGTACCAGCCCTCCACCACGCGCGGCCCGGAGGGACCCAGGCCGAGGATGAAGCGCCCGCCGGAGAGCGCGTTGAGCGTCATGGCGGTCATGGCCGCGCAGGTCGGCGTGCGCGCCGGCATCTGCATGATGGCGGTGCCGACGTGGATGCGGCTGGTCCGCGCGAGGATCCAGCTGGCGGTGGACACCGCGTCCATGCCGTAGGCCTCGGAGGTCCACACCGAGTGGAAGCCGAGGTGCTCGGCCTCGAGAACCTGCTCCATGGGCAGCTGGGCCTGGGCGGGACCATAGCCGGCAACGAAACCGAGTTTCATGGGGGGCGCCTCGCGTGGGTTTGCGCTAGCTTAGCGGCAGCGCCCCGGATTTCACACAGAGACGGCCCGATGCGTGCTGTCCCGGCCGGTGACAGGCCGGCCGGCGCAGGCGGTCCGCTGATCGCCGCAGCGATCTTCAGCGGTTCTTCGGATCCCGCGACGGCAGGCGGGTGACCTTCGGGTTGCGACCCGTGAGCTCCATCTCCAGCAGGTGCAGGCGGCCGGTCAGTTCCTCGCGCTCGGCGGCGAGCCGCTGGACCTGGTCGAGCACGGCCTCCGAGCCGGCACGGGCCACCGAGAGTTCGGTCTCCGCATCCTTGGCGCGGACACCCGCGCGGACGGTTTCCTCGGCCCGGTGCACCAGTTCGCCGCGCAGGGACTGGGTCTTGGCGCACTCGTCGGACAGGCTCTTCTGCAGGCGCTGGATTTCCTGCTCGCGCCCGGCGAGGTCGGCGGCACGGGTTTCCACCTCGCGCTTCAGTGCCTCGAACTCCTCACGGTGCAGTTCGAGGGCGAGTTCGGCCTCCTCGGCCTTGCGCTGGGCAATGCGCAGGTCGGCCTCGAGCGCGCGGATGCGATGGTCGCCCTCCACCGCACGAGTACTGCTCCGGCTGCCCAGCCGCGCCACCAGGCGACCCACGGCCCAGCCGCCGAGGATGCCGATGGCCGCGAAGATCAGCATGATCTCCTGGATGGTTAACATAACGCCAGACTACACCACTGGAACAGGTAACGGGCAGGCTACGGCAAGCCGCCCACGCACCGCCATGCGCTGGGTCTCAGCCCCGCATGGGCGTGCACCGGCCCGGGCAGCGGGCAGGCTCAGGGCGGGAAGCGCTCGGTGATCTGCATCAGCGGCCGCCCGCCGGCGACCACGCGGTAACTGCGGGTCAGCCAGGGCCCGGTGCACAGCGCCGCCACCTCCACCGGATGGGCTGCCGGCTGTTCGCGGCCGAACCAGAGCCCTTCCCGGCGGGTCTCCGCGCCGGTGTCGATGAGGATGCGGCCGAGTCCACCGCCCTCGTGGTCCAGGCCGCGGCGCACCTCCGGCTGCAACCGTGCCGCCACCATCAGCGTGTCGGCCCAGGCGTAGAGTCGTCCGCTGCGCCCGCCGAGCAGCAGCACGCGCCGGCGGATGGCCAGCTCGCCCGCGGCAATATCCAGCCAGGGCTCGGCAGCACCGAGGCGCATCTCCTCCTGCGAGATGCGCCGGACCTCCACGGGCTCCAGCCAGTACGCCTCGATGAAGCGGGTCACCGTGCCGTCGATCACGAGCAGGCTGCGCTGATAGGGTGACAGCGCGGCCACGTCCACGGCAGCCAGCCCTGCGGGACGGGCGCCCTGCGCCAGGAACACGCCGGCGGTGGGATCGAAGGCGGGCGGGGCGATGCCGGCGCTGACAGGGACAACCATGAGGCGGATTCTAGGGGGAAAGGGCGATCGGCGGGACAGGCCGGTGCCCGGGCGCTAGACTTTTTCCATGAGCCACGCAGTCACCCGGCACTTCGTCACCATCGACGGCCGCTGGGGCCCGCGCCAGGTGCACTACCGGCGCGCGGGCCAGGGGCCGGTGGTCGTGCTGCTCCACCAGTCGCCACAGTCCTCGCGCGAATTCATCCCGCTGATGCAGCGCTGGGCGCTGCACTTCACGCTCATCGCACCGGACACCCCGGGCTACGGCCAGTCCGACCCGCTCGGGCCGGCCACGGTGGGCATCGACATGCTCGCCACCGCGCTCGGCGAATGCATCGACGCCCTCGGGCTGCGCCGCTTTGGCGTGTACGGCTTCCACACGGGTGCGAGCATCGGCCTGTGGTACGCGGCAGGCCATCCGGAGCGCGTCACCGCGCTCGCCGCCAACGGGCTGGCGCAGTTCGACGGGGCGGAGCGGCGGCTGATGCTCGCGCAGTACCTGCCGCGCATCGTGCCTGCCTGGGACGGCAGCCATCTCGCCTGGATGTGGGCACGGATGCGCGAGCAGGCGATCTTCTTCCCCTGGCACGAACGCAACGCCGCCGCGCGCCTGTCCTTCGATGTGCCCCCGGCCGCGGCGCTGCAGTCCGCCTTCATGGAGTTCCTGCGCGCCGGCGATCACTACGCGACCGCCTATGCGGCGGCGCTGGAAGCGCAACCCGACGACGTGCTCGCCGGCCTGCGCGTGCCGCTGCTGGTCACCGCGGCAGCCGGCGATCCCCTGCAGGCCCACTTTGCGCGCCTGCGCAAGGCGCCGCAGGGCGTCGAGTTCGCAGCTGCGCCGGACCGCGAGGCGGCCCTCGACCGCTGCCTCACGCAGCTGCTGGCCCATCGCGGCGATCCCGCGCCGGCACCAGTCGCCACCCGCCTGATCCCCGGCCGGCTCGGGAACCGGATGCTCAACCTGCCAGCGGGGCAGATGCGGGTCCGCATGCAGCTGGAGGGCAACGGCAGGCCGCTGGTCCTGCTCCACGACGCCGGCCGCTCGGCCGACACGGCAGGCCGCCTGGTGGGCGGGTTGGCCGGTACACGCCCACTGCTCGTCGCGGACCTCCCCGGGCACGGTGAATCCGCGCCGGCAGCCCACGGCGGACCCGACATTGGCGCCTGCGCCGAGGCCCTGCGGCAGGCCATCGGTGACACGGGCCTCGAGGCCTGCGTGCTGGCCGGCCAGGGCGCCGGCAGCTACGTGGCCCTGGAGACCAGCCGCCGCGACAGCCACCGCGCCCATCCGCTGGCGCTGCTCGACCTCCCCTTCCTCGGCGATGAGGCCTGTGCAGCGTTTCGGGCCCAGGGCCTGCCGGCGATCGAGCCGCAGTGGCACGGCGGGCACCTGCTGCAGGCCTGGCACCTGCTGCGCGACGGGCGGCTGTTCTTCCCCTGGTTCGACCGCCGCGGCGCCAGCGCGCGACGCATCGCCCCGGACCTCGATGAGCGCCGCCTGCAGGAGGATCTCCTCGACCTGCTGCGCGCACCCGAAGCCTGGCGCAACCTGTTCGCCGCTGCGCTCGACTACCCGGCTGCGGAGGCCCTTGCCGGACAACGCGGCCCCGTGGCCATCGGCGCCGCCGCAGGCAGCGCCTGGCTGGCAGCCACGCAGGATGCCGCCCGCTGCCGGCCGGGCCTTACCGCTGGGCTGCTGTCCGGCGCGGACGCCGGCTGGCTGCCGGCGCTGCTGGGATCACTGCAACCACCCGCCTGAATCATCCCGGGCGCGATGGCGGGCGCAGGCCGGGCGGCCGCGGGTCAGCCAAGGTCGACGACTTCCACCGCACCGGCGGTGATCGCCTCGCCGAGGAAGCCGGCACCCACACGCGCGAAGCGCGCGGCGTCATCGGTGGCAAGCAGGCGCATGCTGCCGCAGCCCTGCGACGCCCCCACCACATCGCGCAGTTCGCTGCGCACCACGGCGGCAGTGGTGGCGGCCGAATCGACGATGGTGATGCGCGGCCCGGCAACGCGGCCGATGGCCGCCGCCAGCACCGGGAAATGCGTGCAGCCGAGCAGGAGCACGTCGGGCGGCGCGGCCACGGACAGCACCGGGTCCAGGTAGCGGCGGATCGCGAGGTCGACCACCTCGCCCTCGGTCCAGCCCTCCTCGGCCAGCGCCACGAACAGCGGGCAGGCGGCCGCGGCCACCTCGGCCTGCGGCCGCAGCCGGCGGATGGCCGCCTCGTAGGCACCCGAGCGCACGGTGCCCTCGGTGGCGATCACCGCGATGCGGCCGCTCGCGCTGGCGGCCACCGCGGCCTGCGCACCCGGCCCGATGACGCCCACCACCGGCAGCGGCGCATGGCGCCGGCGCAGCGCCTCCAGCGCCACCGCCGAGGCCGTGTTGCAGGCGATCACCAGGCAGCTCAGGCCGTGCGCCACCAGCGCGTCGGCCGCCTGCTCGGCATAGCGCAGCACCGAGGCCGCGCTCTTGGTGCCATAGGGCAGCCGCGCCGTGTCGCCGAGGTAGATGAAATCGCGCCCCGGCAACTCGCGGCGCAGGGCCCGCAGCACGGTGAGTCCGCCGACACCCGAGTCGAACACGCCGATGGTCATCGTGCCCGCCGTGGCCCTGTGCGCCCTGCTACCCTTGCGCCGCCACCATCGCCAGCCAGAACCCCGGGAACACCTGCCATGAACGCCTACGCCCTTTCCGCACTGATGCTCTGCCTCAGCAACCTGTTCATGACCTTCGCCTGGTACGGCCACCTGCGCAACATGGCCGACCGCCCCTGGATCATCGCCGCGCTCGCGAGCTGGGGCATCGCGCTGTTCGAGTACCTGCTGCAGGTGCCGGCCAACCGCATCGGCCACCAGGTGATGAACGTCGGCCAGCTGAAGATCCTCCAGGAGGTCATCACGCTGACCGTGTTCGTCCCCTTCTCGATCCTCTACCTGCGTGAGCGCCTGACGCTCGATTACCTCTGGGCGGGCCTCTGCCTCTGTGGTGCCGCGTTCTTCATGTTCCGCCGCGACCTCGCCGCCTGGGCGTAGCCGCCGCCAGGCCTCAGGGATTGCGCAGCCAGACCTGCCGCGGCCCGTAGCCCTCGCGGCGCAGGAAGTGCTCGGTGTAGACGATGCGCGCGGGGCGCAGGCGCATCAGCTGGCCCTGCGGCGGCTCCGCCGACACCCGGCCGATCTCGAACGACGAGGCCACCCACTTGAAGATTTCCATGCCGCGCTTCCAGTCCGGGGTGCCGGGATCGAGCAGCTCGGCATTGCCGAACAGCTGGCAGCCCATCGAGCAGGCCCAGCCGGCCATCGGGTTCGCCACGGCGAGGCAGATGCGCGGATCACGCTGCATGGCCTTGAGCTTCGGGCTGTTGGGCTGCGGAAAGACGTAGACGTCGAGGCCGTCGGCATAGAACTCGAGCGGGCTGACGATCGGCCCGTTCTTGCCCAGCGTGCCAAGGAAGGCGATGTTGGTCAGCGTCAGGACCCGCTCGATCCGCGCCTCCAGCGCCTCGCGCGGCATGGGGACCTTGGGCCAGTTCTCCGGCTCGAGCCAGCGGTGGGCTGCACTCATGGTTTCGCTCCCTGGGTTGCGTGGCAAACAGCTGTTACGGGGAAATTATTGCATGCGCCCCCGGCCACCGGGCGGGCTGCGGCAAGCTGCCGCCGCAGGGAGGACAGCGGCCGCGCGCCGGCCTCACAACCAGTGGCGCCGCTTGAAGTACCAGGCCATCGCCACCGCGAGGCCGACCATCAGCAGGGTGACCGCGGTGAAACCGTAGTGCGTATCCGCCCCCGGCAGGCCGCCGACGTTCATGCCCATCAGCCCCGTGAGGAAGGTCAGCGGCAGGAAGATGGCCGCCACCACCGACAGCACGTAGATGCGCTCGTTCTGCTGGTAGGCGATGCGGCTCAGGAATTCCTCCTGGGCCACCATGCCGCGCTCGCGGATCAGGTCGAGGTCCTCGAGGAAGCGCTGCACCCGGTCGGCCTGCTCGCGGATGCTGAGGTTGTCGGCCTCGGCGAGGACGGGATCGGGCTGGCGCACGAGGCGGTCCAGCGCATCGCGCTGGGGTGCGAGGAAGCGGCGCAGGTGCGCGGTCTGGCGGCGCAGGTCGGAGAGCTGCGCGCGCAGCTCGGGGATGCCCTGCGCCTCGCCGGCCTCCTCCAGCTCGTCGATGTGCTCGTCGAGTTCGTCCACCGACTCCCCGATGCGGTCCACCAGCCGCTCCACCAGCATGCAGAGGAAGTCCCCGGGGCTGACCGGCCCTTCACCGGCCTCCACGGCCGCCCTGATCTCGCTGCTGACCCGCAGCTGGCGCCGCCGCACGCTGAAGATCCGGTCGCGCTCCAGCCAGACCCGCACCGAGACCATGTCATCGGGTTCGGCCCCCGGATTGAGGTTCACCCCGCGCAGGATCACCAGCAGGCCGTTGCGCGAGGGCGCGCTGCGCGGGCGGGTGTCCTCGGCCAGCAGCGCGGCGGCAATCTGCGGCTCGAGGCCGCTTTTCTCCTCGAACCAGCGCTCGGGGCCCGGCTCACTGATGTCGAAATGCGCCCAGAGGAGGCCCTGTTCGGGGCGCCATGCGGTCAGCCCGTCCCAGCCGATGCGGCTGCCACCCCCTTGGCGGTCGAGCAGCATGGCCCACATCAGGCCGTTGTCGGAGGCTTGGGACGGTTGCGCCATGGCTCGTGCTTTCCGGCCCCGCGGGACGGGCCCAGTCGTGCGTCGCAGACATTGCAAGGCCTGCGCTCCCGATGGTAGGGTCCGGCTGCAGCCAAAGCAAAGCCCACCGGAGGGATTCCCATGACCAGCAAGTCCGCCAGAATTTCCGCCGCCGTCGGCAGCCTGCTCGCCCTCGGCACGCTGGCCGCCGGCCCCAGCGCCCTGGCAGCCGACAGCACCGCCAAGGCGAAGTGCTACGGCATCGCCAAGGCGGGACAGAATGATTGCGCCTCGAAGACCCACGGCTGCCAGGGGCAGGCAAAGACCGACAACGATCCGGGCGACTGGAAGCTGCTGGCGCGCGACGAGTGCGAAAAGCTGGGCGGCAGCACCACGCCCGCCAAGAAGGCGGAGTAGCCCGGACCCGCCTTGCCCGCCGTCGACAGCCTGTCGCGGCCGGTCCCGGCGACAGCAGGGATCGGCCTGCGCGCCGTACACCACGCCGAGTTCCTCGCCAGCCGGCCCGCGATCCCCTGGGTCGAGGTGCACAGCGAGAATTTCTTCGCCGACGGCGGGCGCCAGCTCGCCGTGCTCGATGCGGTGCGCCGCGACTATGGCCTGAGCCTGCACGGCGTGGGCCTGTCGCTGGGCTCGGCCGACCCGCTGGACCAGGAACACCTCGCCCGGCTGCAGCGGCTGGTGGAGCGCGTCGAGCCGGCGCTGGTGTCCGACCATGTGGCCTGGAGCGGCGTGGATGGCGTGTGCCTCAACGACCTGCTGCCCGTCCCCTGCACCGCCGAGGCCCTGGTGCACATGGCCGCGCGCATCGGGCAGGTGCAGGACCGGCTGCGCCGGCAGATCCTCGTCGAGAACGCCTCGAGCTACATCAGCTACGCGGGTGCCGAAATGCCGGAGTGGGAATTCGTCGCGACGCTGGCGCGGCGGGCCGGCTGCCTGCTGCTGGTGGACGTGAACAACATCCACGTCAGCGCCTGCAACCATGGCTTCGATCCGCTGCAGTACCTCGATGCCATGCCACCGGACCTGGTCGCGGAGTACCACATCGCCGGCCACTCGGTGGTGGAGGCCGCCGGCGGGCAGCTGCTGGTGGACACGCACGATGCCCCGGTGACGGCAGCGGTCTGGACCCTGCTGGAGGCCGCGCTCGCGCGCATCGGCCGCCGTCCCGTGCTGCTGGAGCGCGACGCGCGCCTGCCGCCACTGGCCGAACTGGTCGCCGAGGCGCGGATCGCCGACACCCTGATGGACGCCAGGCATGCCCTCCCTGCTTGAACTGCAGCGCGACTTCCTCGCGGTGATGCTCCGGCGCAGTGATCCGGCCACGCTCGGCCGGCACCTGCAGCAGCGCGGCGACCTCGCCCGCCGCATCGGCGTCTACCGGACCAACACCCTGGAGAACTTCGCCACGGCACTCGGGGCCGCCTTCCCCGTGCTGCGCGCATGGCTGGGCCCGGAGGATTTCCGCGCCATGGCCTGGAGCTACCAGCGGCGCCATCCCTCGCAGTCGGGCAACCTGTTCAACATTGGACGCGCGCTCCCGCCGTTCCTCGCTGGCGCGCTCGCCGGCACGCCGGAGGAGTGGCTGGCCGATCTCGCACGGCTCGAGTGGCTGGTGCAGGAAGCCATGGTGGCAGCCGATGACACCGCGTGCTTCGATCCGCGGGCCCTCGCCGGCGTGGCACCGATGCACCACGGGGAACTGCGCTTCAGGCTGCACCCCTCGGTGCGCCTCGCGACACTTGCCCATCCCTGTTTCGCGGCGTGGGAGGCCCACCAGGCCGGGAAGCCGCCGCAGGCACCGGCGCAGGCCGGTACGGAGCAACTGCTGGTGCGCCGGGCCGGCGAGGGCATCGAGTTGCTCCGGCTGGATGCCGGCAGCCATGCCTGCCTCGACGCGCTCGCCGCGGGCGAGCCGCTCGCCCGGGTGGTGGCGGCACTGGAGGATATCGCGCCGGGGTCCGATCCCGGTGCCTGCCTGGCGGGGTGGGCCACCGCCGGCGTGATCATCGGCGTGGAGCCCGTCTAGCCTGCGCGCTGGGCGGTCGTCGCGTACACCACGGGCACGCCCTTGTGGCGCGCGTAGGCCTCGGCCAGCGTCAGGGCCGCGGCCTGGCTCGCGAGCAGCCCGCCAAACAGCCGGCGCAGGCGCCAGCCGCCCGTGCCCTGGGCGTCGCAGGGCTGGCCGACGACCCGCTCGATGACGGTGAACACCCCGGTCGCCTCGTCCCCATTGCAGGAGACCCGCAGGAAGTCCCCGCCCGCCTCGGCCGGCTCCTGGTCACGGATCACGCATACCTTGCACACGGGCATCACCCTGGTGAAATCGCAAGCCTCACGGGATCCCAAGCAGCTTGCGTACCAGATGACATAACGGGGCAACGGGTGCGCCCGCCGGCCGCATTTAGTCCGTGCCGCTGACGCGGCAGGTCACATCCTGACGCAGCCGGCCGCAACCGGTCAGCTGACGATCACCGGGGCGTCGGGCAGCTCGTTGCGGTCATCGGCCCGTGGCGGGAAATGCCGGCCGATGAGCGCCGAGACGGCGGCGATGCCGGCCAGCGAGCCCGCCGCGAATTGCCCGGCGCGGAACTGCGCTTCCATGAGCCGGCAGACACCGGCCCATTCCCCGGCCGTGACGCTGCCGGCAAAGCCCCGGTCGGCGACGATGTGGATGTCGTGCGCGGCGAGCAGCACGTAGATGAGCACGCCGTTGTTGTGCGCGGTGTCCCAGACGCGCAGCTGCGCGAAGAGCTCGATCGCCCGGCGCCGGCCGGCATCGGGATCGAGCATCCGGCGCAGGTCCAGGCAGGTCTCGATGGCGAAGCGGATTTCCCCGCCGTGCTGGCGTTCGGCGGCGCCGATCGCCGCCGTGATCGCACTGAGCGTGGCCGGCGGAAACCGCCGGCGCAGCCACCAGCGTGGCGTCAGCAGGTGGGTGAGCCTGTGGTGCATGAAACCTACCAGCGCCCCGACGAGCCACCGCCGCCGAAGCCGCCGCCTCCCCCGCCAAAGCCACCACCACCGAAGCCACCGCCACCGCCCGGGCCCCCGCCCCAGCCGCGCCCGCCGGGGCTGGCCCAGCCGCCCGGCCCGCTGCGCGACACCAGGGTCAGGAAGAACGCCCCGGCAGCCGCCAGGAGCGCCAGCGCCGCAGCGCCCGCCAGCAGCCAGGTCATGGCGCCGGCCAGCAACCCCACCGCCAGGGCACCCGGCAGCTGCCCGAGCAGCCGCTTGAGCGCCGTGCCGAAGGTCAGGGTGAAGATGAAGAGCACGGGCAGGAAGGACAGCAGCTGGTCGATGCCGCCCGCGCCACGCCCGGCCCGCGGCTGCGGTTCGGGCAGCGGTTCGCCGTCGATCACCGCCAGCATGCGGGTGAGACCCGCATCGATGCCGCCGTAGAAATCACCCGCGCGCAAGCGCGGCACGATGACCTCGTCGATGATGCGCCGGGCGATGGCGTCGGGGAGGCTCCCCTCGAGCCCGTAGCCCACTTCGATGCGCAGCGCCCGGTCATCCTTCGCGACCAGCAGCAGTGCGCCGTCGTCGATGCCCTTGCGGCCGAGCTTCCAGGCCTCGGCCACGCGGATGCCGTACTGCTCGATGGTTTCCGGCCGGGTGGTCGCCACCAGCAGCACCGCCACCTGCGCCCCCTTGCGCCGTTCGAAGGCGGCCAGTTTCTGCTCCAGCGTGGCGACCTGCGCCGCATCCAGGGTGCCCGTGAGGTCCGTGACGCGTTCGCGCAGCGGCGGCACCGCCAGCTGGGCCAGTGCCAGTGCACCGGCCAGCAGGAGCGACAGGAACGGCAGCGTCCGGCGGATCACTGGGTCTGGAACTTGACCTCGGGCGGACGGGCGATCTGCGCCTCATCCTGCACGGTGAATCCCGGCTTCACGACGAAGCCGAAGACCATGGCCGTCAGGTTCGAGGGAAACTGGCGCACGGTGGTGTTGTAGGCCTGGACCGCGGCGATATAACGGTTGCGCGCCACCGTGATGCGGTTCTCGGTGCCCTCGAGCTGCGCCTGCAGGTCACGGAAGTTCTGGTCGGACTTCAGGTTGGGGTACTGCTCGGCCACCACCAGCAACCGCGACAGCGCACCGGTCAGCTCGCCCTGGGCCTCCTGGAATTTCGCGAAGGCCGCCGGATCGTTGATCAGCCCGGGCGTGGCCTGGATGGAGCCGACACGCGCGCGCGCCTCGGTGACGCGGGTCAGCACCTCGCGCTCCTGCTGCGCATAGCCCTCGACGGTGCGCACGAGGTTGGGGATCAGATCGGCGCGGCGCTGGTACTGGTTGAGGACTTCGCTCCAGGCCGCCTTGATCTGTTCATCCTCGGACTGCAGGGTGTTGTAGCCGCAGCCCGCCAGCAGGACCGTGGTCCCCAGTACCAGCATCCAGCCCAGGGACCGCGCCAGAACCCTCACCACCTTTGGCATCGCTGATCTCCGTCCTCATGCGGGCGAGCCGCCCGTCGGGTCACCCGCCGGCATCCCTCAGGGCATGCGGATCTTGCCGCCGCCGGCCATGCCGCCCAGGCCACCCAGCTGCGCTGCCGCCCCCGCCTCGGGGACGATGATCGATGACGCTGCATCGCGTCGCAGGTCCTCCAGCCGGTCCATCGTCTGCTGCAGGGCAACCTTGGCGCCGTCGGCAAACCTGACGGCCGCCTCCTGCAGGTTGCCGGCCTCGATCTCGAAGGAGAGCGGCAGGGCGCCGGCCGCGGTCAGGATCTGCGTCTGCCCGACGTACAGCACCGGTCGGCCCGGATCCGGCCGGCCCTGGGAATCCACCGGGGAAAGCCGCTGGATGGTCCCCACGCGGCGGTCGGTGAAGACCTCCTCCAGGTACAGGTCGTCGGCATTCATCTGCGGCTCAGCGCCGCGGCTCTGTCTGTCGCTCATGGTGCTCCAGGCTCGGATGATGGGGGGGGCTGGTCGAGCGCGAAGGGTAGCACGCCCCCCCCTTCCACAGTACCCCGGGGAATTCTAGAATGCGCCACCCACGAGACCCGAAGCCCGCGGAAAAAGCGGTTGCGGGCCCCCGCCCGGGGGTTGCCGAGCAGTACCTTCGATCGACTGCCAGAGAGGCGCATGGCTGTATGCCCCGACGCACCATCCCGATCCTCGCATTCGTCATCCTGATGAACCTCGGCCTGTGGGCCTGGGTCAACCGTCCGCAGGACGAGGCCGCGTGGAGCGGCGTGCTCCGCGGCGTGTCCTTCTCGCCCTACCAGGCCGGCGAAGACCCGCTCGCCAACCGCTACCCGACCGCCAGCGAGATCGACCGCGACCTGCAGGCCGTCACCAACCGTGCATCACGCGTGCGCACCTACTCCTCGCTCGATGGCATGGAGCAGATCCCGGCACTCGCCAGGAAGTACGGCCTGCGGGTGACCGCCGGCGCCTGGCTGGACACCCGCAGCGAGCGCAACGAGCAGGAATTGCGCAACCTCGTGCGCAACGCGCACAACCAGTCGAACATCGAGCGGCTGATCGTCGGCAACGAGACCATCCTGCGCGGGGACTTCACGCCGGCGCAACTCGCCCGCATCCTCCACAGGGTCCGTGAGCAGGTCCGCCAGCCGGTCAGCACGGCCGAGCCCTGGCATGTCTGGATCCGCCATCCCGAACTCGCGAAGGAAGTCGACTTCATCGCCGCCCACATCCTGCCCTACTGGGAAGGCATCCCCGCCGACCAGGCGCTGAAGTTCACCCTCGATCGCTACGACCAGCTGCGCAAGGCCTTCCCCGACAAGCCCATCCTGATCGCCGAAGTGGGCTGGCCGAGCCACGGCAACCGCCGCGAGCAGGCCGTGGCCTCGCAGATCAACCAGGCCCGCTTCCTGCGCCGGTTCCTCAATGCCGCCGACAGCCGCGGCATGGACTACTTCATCATGGAGGCCTTCGACCAGCCGTGGAAGCGCGGCATCGAAGGCACGGTCGGCGCCTACTGGGGCCTGCTGGACGCCGACCGCCAGCCGAAATTCGCCATGAGCGGCCCGGTGGTGGAAAACAGCTGGTGGCCCGCGCAGGCGGCCTTCGCGGTGCTGCTCGCGTTCCTGCCGATGGCCTGGTTCGTGGCGCGCTGGCAGCAGCTGCGCAGCCGTGGCCGGCTCTTCTTCGCATTCCTCATCCAGGCGGCTGCCTCGCTGGTCACCTGGGCGGCATTCGTCCCGTTCACCGAATACATGAGCGGCGCGGCGACCTTCATGTGGAGCGTGCTGCTGCCGGCCCAGCTGCTGATCGTGCTGGTCATGCTGGTCAACGGCCTGGAGCTGACGGAAATGACGTGGACGCGCACGTTGCGCCGCCACTTCCGGCCGATCCCCGCCGACGAGGCCACCCACCACCCGAAGGTCTCGATCCACGTCGCGATCTGCAACGAACCACCACAGCTGGTCATCGAGACCCTCGACAGCCTGGCCCGGCTCGACTACCCGGACTTCGAGGTCCTGGTGATCGACAACAACAGCCGCGATGCGTCCACGTGGCAGCCCGTGCAGGCGCATTGCGGGCAGCTCGGCCCGCGGTTCCGCTTCTTCACGCTCGGCAAGTGGCCCGGCTTCAAGGCCGGCGCGCTCAACTTCGGCCTCGGGCAGACGGCGCCCGATGCCGAGGTCGTCGCCGTGGTGGATGCCGACTACATCGTCGAGCGCGACTGGCTGGCGAAACTCGCGCCGTACTTCGCCGACCCCGCCGTGGGCTTCGTGCAGGCGCCGCAGGACCACCGCGACTGGCACGGCGACCGCTTCCAGGAGCTGTGCAACTTCGAGTACACCGGCTTCTTCCACATCGGCATGGTCCACCGCAACGAGCGCGATGCCATCATCCAGCACGGCACCATGACGATGATCCGCAAGGCCGCGCTCAGCGGGCTCGGCGGCTGGGCCGAGTGGTGCATCTGCGAGGATGCCGAGCTCGGCCTGCGCCTGATGGCCAACGGTTACCGCTCGGTCTACGTGAACCACGTCTTCGGCCGCGGCCTCACCGCCCAGTCCTTTGCCGGCTACAAGGGCCAGCGCTATCGCTGGGCCTACGGCGCGGTGCAGATCCTCAAGCGCTACTGGCGGGCCCTGCTGCCCTGGGCCAGGAATCCGCTGACCGCCGGCCAGCGCTTCCACTTCCTCACCGGCTGGGCACCCTGGTTCGCCGATGGCCTGCAGCTGCTGTTCACGGTGGCAGCCCTGTTCTGGACCGTGGGCCTGCTGGCCGTGCCGCGGCACTTCGAGTTCCCGATCGCCGCGTTCCTGGTGCCGAGCATCGGCATGTTCGCCTTCAAGATGCTCCACTCGCTCTGGCTGTATACGCTGCGCGTGCCGAGCAGCTGGCGCCAGCGGGTGGGTGCGGCGGTGGCGGCCACCGCGCTGACCCACAGCATCGCGCGGGCCATGCTCAAGGGGATGTACACCTCCAATGCACCGTTCTTCCGCACGCCGAAGGCGGAGGACAAACCCGCGGTGGTGCGCGCCATCGTGGCTGCCCGGGAAGAGGCGTTGATCCTCCTCGGCCTGTGGATCGGGGCCCTGGCAGTGGCTGCCCGGTACGGCATCGGCTACACCGAGGTCCAGCTCTGGGTGGCCGTGCTGCTGGTCCAGTCGGTGCCCTATGTCGCCGCGCTCTACCTCTCGCTGATGAACGCCCGCCCGGCACCGCGCCTGGCCGGCGCCGCGGCACCGCAACCGCAGACCGCCACGCCTGCACTGGCTGCAGAAGCGCTCGAGGGCGCCGACCGCCAGGCTGCCTGAACCCCCGCCTGGTGCCCGACGCACCCGCGTCGGGCACCAGGCCCGGGAAACCGTGACCGGCGTCCCGCCCGGGGATTATGCCCACGGCTAGACTCCCGGTACCGGCGTTGTCCTTTCTGCAGGTTCCCCGCCCGTGCTCGAGCGTCCTTTTGCCTCTACGGAAACCCTGCGCCTGGCGGATATCCATTCGCTGGCCATCTTCTATACGCCGCTCGACGCACGCTTCGACCGCCTTACCCGCCTGGCCCAGAAGGCACTCGGCGTCCAGGTGGCCGCCATCGCGCTGTGCCACCAGGGCAGGCTCTGGTTCAAGTCCGTGCAGGGCTGGAACATCCACGAACTGGAGGTCGGCGCCAGCTTCTGCGCGCGCACGCTGGCACGCGGTGACCTGACGATCGTCGAGGACACCCGCCTCGATGCCGGCTTTGCCCGCCATCCGCTGGTCGAAGGCCCGCCGCGCTTCCGCTTCTATGCCGGCCTGCCCATCCGCGACCGCAACGGCGTCGTGGCCGGCACGCTCGCCGTCTACGATCTTGCCCCGCGCCAGGTCTCACCCGCCGATGTGCAGGCACTGCGCGACCTCGGCGACCTGGCCCAGCGGGAATTCCTGGCCGCAGAACTCTGCGATGCCCAGGCGCAGATCGTCAGCAAGCTCGACATCGCCCGCCGCAGCGCCATGATCGATGCGCTCACCCGCATCTGGAACCGGCGTGCCGCCGAGGAGTTGCTGGCGCTGGCAATGGAGCAGGCCGAGCAGGAGGACACGGGTCTCGCCGTGTGCATGCTCGATGTCGACCGGTTCAAGGAAATCAACGACACGGCAGGCCACCAGGCCGGTGACCAGGTGCTGCGCCGGGTGGCTGCCGCGCTGGTGAGCAACGTCCGCGACGGGGATGCCGTGTGCCGCTACGGCGGCGATGAGTTCCTGATCATCTTCCAGCGGATTTCGCATGAAGAGGTCGAGCAGATCACCCGGCGCATCCGCGAGCGCATGGCGGAGTTTCCACTCAGGACCAAGTCCGGCCAGCTGACGGTGGGCATCAGCACAGGCACCGCATGGCGCGCCCCGGGCCGGCACATGACTGCCGAGGGCCTCATCGAGCTGGCCGACCAGGCACTCTACCGCGCCAAGCAGGCCGGGCGCACCGGCGCCCGCGCGAGCATCACCGCAGCCTGAGCACGCCGCTTCTGGCATTCACCGCCGCGCTCGGCTAACGTCGCGCCGGGACCAGTGGCACGGGCCGGTCATGGCACGCGGCATTTACTGTGGCTAGACGCCGGCGTTGCGCCAGGTTCGCGCTGCGCGCCGTCCTCAGCGTCGTGCTCGGCACGGTCGCGCTGGTGCTGCCGCTGCGCTGGCTGCCGCCGCCCACCACGAGCTTCATGCTCATCACGCGGGTGACGAAGGCGGCCGATGCGGGCCCGTTGCGCTACGACTGGGTGCCGCGCAAGGCCATCAGCGGGCGCATGCCCGAGGCGCTCATCGCCGCCGAGGACCAGAAGTTCTTCGGGCACCACGGCTTCGACTTCGAGTCCATCGGCCAGGCACTGAGCCACAACCGGCACAGCCACCGCACCAGGGGCGGCTCCACCATCACCCAGCAACTCGCCAAGAACCTCTATCTCTGGCCCGGCCGCAGCTGGCTGCGCAAGGGCATCGAGGCCTGGTTCACCGCCTGGCTGGAGCTGCTGCTGCCCAAGGAGCGCATCCTCGAGCTCTACGCCAACGTGGTGCAGTTCGGCCCCGCGGTCTTCGGCGCCGAAGCGGCGGCCAGGGCCTTCTTCGGCAAGCCCGCCGCCCGCCTCAACCGCGAGGAGGCCGCGCTGCTTGCCGCCGTACTGCCCAACCCGGTGCGCTTCAGCGTCGCCAGGCCCTCGGCCTACGTGCGCCAGCGCCAGGCCTGGATCATCTACCAGTCCGCCCGCCTCGGGCCCGCCGGCGATATCGCCGATGGCTGGTGAACGCGGTGCCGGTGCTGCGGTCGCAGCATCAAAGGTGTCCATTTAAAGGTGTCAGACTTATTTTTGGGGCACAGCTATCCGGATTCAGATCATGTGGAACAAAAATAAGTCTGACACCTTTAAATGGACACCTTTAAGGACACTCTGATTTACCTGCCATCAATGCGGCACAATGCGATATCTGAGGAGTGATCGCATGAAGCAGCAGACGCTGGGCGGCTTTGAGAAGTTCGGGAAGACCACGCGCCGGGCGCAGTTCC
>JADYZO010000084.1 GCA_020853135.1 Gammaproteobacteria bacterium | reverse complement strand
TGCCGCGCTCGAGCGGCTGCGCCGTCACCACCACTGCGCGGCGCACCGTGACATTGACCGGCACGTGGAGCCGCCACGCGCGGCTGCCCGCGCAGCGCACCTCGGCGGTGACCCTCGCGCTGTCTTGCGAGCGCGCCGGCGCCGTGGCTGCCAGTGGCACATCGCAGGCGGGCAGGAGCAGCCGCGGATCGGGTTCCTGCGCCTCGACGCTGACCTGCCCGGCCGTCGCGGCAAACTGTTCCCGCACCGCCTGTTCCGCAGCAGCCCGAATGCTCCCGGGTGCCTCGAATTGCGCGGCCATGGCAGGCGGCAGCGGATCCGCCGCCCCCAGCAAGGCAAGCAGCGCGCCCGCGGCCCCGGCCTTGCATATGAAGTCATGGATGCTGTTCATGCCGGGACTTTTGCAAGAAGCGTGCCTGCCCACGCTTCCAGACCACGAGGCCGGCCAGCCGCAAGCGGTGGCAGGCGCTTGCCACCCCTGCAGATGCCTGCCGCAAGGAAGGACAGGGCTTGCCGATACCCGCGGCTGGCGTGATCCGGCAACCACCCGGGCCGGCGCTGGCACGGTGCTTGCATTGAACCTGGCAGGACAGGATGCATCGGGAGAGCCCCATGCCCATCGACATCAACCAGGCATTCGCGCCCCATGAGCGGGTGATGGCGCTGGCCAGCCAGCGCATCGAGCTGCTGGCCGCCAACATGGCCAATGCCGACACGCCCAATTACAAGGCGCGCGACATCGATTTCAAGGCCGCCCTGGCCAGCGCCGATGCCGGCACGGGCATGGCGCCTGCCGCCACCCACACCGGTCATATACAAGGAGCCGGCGCCGGCGGCCGCCCGGCCGCACTCTATCGCGTGCCCGAGCAGCCGAGCCTCGACGGCAACACCGTGGATGCGCAGAAGGAGAGCGCGGCCATCGCCGAGACCGCCACGCGTTACCAGGCCTCGCTGGCATTCCTCGACATGCGCATCCGCAACCTGCGCATGGCCATCACCGGGGGCCGCTGATCATGGGACTGCTCAACATCTTCGACACCGCGGGCGCCGCCATGAGCGCGCAGTCGGCGCGCCTGAACGCCACCGCCAGCAACCTCGCCAACGCCAACAGCACGGCGGGCCGGCCCGAGGACGCCTACCGGGCACGCCAGCCGGTCTTCCAGACCGTGCTCCAGGGCCAGGGCGGCGACCCCGCCGCAGCCTCGGTGCGCGTGGCCGGCGTGGTGGAGAGCCAGGCGCCCCCACCGCGCGTCTACCAGCCCGGGCACCCGCAGGCGGACGCCGAGGGCTACGTCTACATGTCCAACGTCAACGTCGTGGACGAGATGGTCAACATGATCTCCGCCTCGCGCTCGTACCAGAACAGCATCGAGGTGCTCAACACCTCGAAGGAACTCTTCCTCCGCACCCTCTCGCTGGGCTCATGAGCCGACAGGAGACCTGACACATGACCACCATCGCGGCCAGCAACAGCAGCAATCCGGTTTTCGGCGGGCTTGATCCGTCGTCCTACCAGCTGCCCGGCAAGACGGCCAGGGGCAGCACCGAGCTCGGCCAGGAGCAGTTCCTGGCGCTGATGATCCAGCAGTTCAGGAACCAGGATCCGCTCAAGCCGCAGGATCCTTCGGAGTTCCTCACGCAGCTCGCGCAGGTCTCCAGCGTCGCCGGCATCTCCGAGATGAACAAGTCCATGAAGACGCTGGCCGATGCCACCTATGCCGCGCAGGCGCTGCAGGCCTCCACCGTGGTGGGCCACGACGTGCTGGCGCCCGGCCACTCGGCCAGCCTCGCCGCCGGCCAGGGCCTCAGGGGCCAGGTCACCCTGCCGGCGGCGACCTCCACCGGGGTGGTCAGCATCCTGAACAGCGCCGGCGGGCTGGTGCGCCAGATCCCGCTCGGCAACCAGGCCGCCGGCCAGTCCGGCTTCACCTGGGACGGCCTGGACAGCACCGGAAGGGCTGCCGCAGCGGGCAGCTACACGGTGAAGGCCAGCTACAGCAACGGCAACCAGGACACCGCGCTGGACACGTTCCTCACCAGGCGCGTGATCAGCGTCTCGCTCGGCGGCGACGGCCAGCGCACCACCCTCACCACGACCGACGGCCAGCAGCTCGGCCTCGGCGACATCAAGGCCATCTACTGAGCAGCCGCTGCACCGACCCCACGGACAGGATTTCCAGACAGGAGCCAGAAACATGTCGTTCCAGATCGCACTGAGCGGCCTCAACGCCGCCTCCACCGACCTGCAGGTCACCTCCAACAACATCGCCAACGCCAACACCACCGGCTTCAAGGCCTCCCGTGCCGAGTTCGCCGACGTGTATTCCGGCGAGGCCATCGGCATCGGCAACGGCGTACGCCTCGCCGATGTGCGCCAGCAGTTCACCCAGGGCAACGTCGACATCACCGAGAGGCAGCTCGACCTCGCGATCAGCGGCAAGGGCTTCTTCGTCGTGAGCGACCACGGCAGCCTGCTGTATTCCCGTGTCGGCGCCTTCGGCCTCGACGCCAACGGTTACGTGGAGAACTCCGAGCGCGAGCGCCTCCAGGTCTACCCGCCCCGCGGCGATGGCACCTTCAACACCGGCGCCCTGACCGACCTGCGCTTCACCACCGACACCTCGCCACCGCAGGCCACCACCACCCTGAACCTCAACATCAACCTGCCGGCGGGCAGTGTCGTTCCGACCGTGACGCCCTTCAACATGGCGGACCCGCAGACCTACAACCGCAGCACCTCCAGCATCACCTACGATTCGCTGGGCGTGGCGCATGACACCAGCCTCTACTTCATCGCCACGGCCACCGGCTGGAACGCGGCCATGAGCATCGATGGCCAGCAGGTGGGCGCCCTGCAGCCCTTCGCGTTCAGCGCCACGGGCGCCCTGACCACACCGGCAAACGGCCAGCTGGCCTTCAACGGCCACGACCCGGGCAATGGCGCCTCGCCCATGAACATCACGCTGGACATGAGCCGCTCCACGCAGTATGGCAGGGAGTTCGTCGTCAACCAGATCAACCCCGACGGCCAGGCCGCCGGACGGCTGCGCAGCTTCGAGGTCGACCCCTCGGGCGTGGTCTTCGCACGCTTCTCCAATGGCGTGTCCAACGCCCTGGGACAGGTTGCGCTCGCCAATTTCTCCAACCCTGAAGGGCTTCTCAAGGTGAGTGACACCTCGTTCCAGGAAACCTTCCGCTCGGGCGTCCCGCAGCGCGGGCAGGCCGCCCAGTCCGACTTCGGCGTGATCCAGTCCGGTGCGCTGGAGTCCTCCAACGTGGACCTGACCCAGCAGCTGGTGCGCATGATCACCAGCCAGCGCCTGTTCCAGGCGAACGCCCAGGTGATCTCCACGCTCGACACGGTCACCCAGACCATCATCAACCTCCGCTGAGGCGGGTAAGGGGACGGGGCTGTCATGGACCGGATGATCTACGTCGCGATGACGGGCGCCCGCGAGGCCATGCGGGCCCAGTCCCTGGTCGCGCACAACATCGCCAACGCCAGCACCACGGGGTTCCGCGAGGTGCGCCGCGCCGTGGACAGCGCGCCGGTGGGCGGCCCGGGCCTGCCCACGCGGGTCAACCCCGTCTCGCTGCCCGATGCCTGGAATCCCAATGCCGGCACCATGCTGCACACGGGCCGCGATCTCGACATCGCCGTCCAGGGCCAGGGCTGGATCGCCGTGCAGGATGCCGCGGGCAACGAGGCCTACACGCGTGCCGGCAACCTGCGCGTCAACGCATCCGGCCTGCTGGAGACCGCATCCGGCGAGCTGGTGAAGGGCTCGGGCGGGCCGATTTCCATACCGCCCTTCCAGCAGCTCTACATCGGCAACGACGGCCAGATCTCCATCGTGCCGCAGGGACAGTCGCCCAACGCGCTCGCCATCGTCGACCGCATCCGGCTGGTCAACCCGCCGGCCCAGGAGATGGTGCGCGTGGACAACGGCCTGTTCCGCATGGCCGATGGCAGCGAGGCACCGGCCGATGCCACGGTCAGCATCGCCAGCGGCGAGCTGGAGGCCTCCAACGTCAACAGCACCGCGGCACTGGTGGAAATGATCGAACTTTCGCGCGCCTACGAGATGCAGGTGCGCGCCATGCACTCGGCGGACGAGAACGCGGCGGCCAGCGCCCGCCTGATGCGCGCCGGCGGCTGAGGCCGGCGGATACGGGCCTAGACAGGAGCAAGGAACATGGAATCACTGTGGGTAGCCAAGACCGGACTCGACGCGCAGCAGACGCGCATGACGGTCGTCTCCAACAACCTCGCCAACGTCAACACCAACGGCTTCAAGAAGGGCCGGGCCATCTTCGAGGACCTGCTCTACCAGAACGTCTCCCAGGCGGGCGGCGCCACCTCGCAGAACACGCAGAAGCCCACCGGCCTGACGCTCGGCACCGGCGTGCGGGTGGTGGCAACCGAGAAGACCTTCAACCAGGGCGCCACCGTCAACACCGGCAACCCGCTCGACGTCATGATCAGCGGGCGCGGCTTCTTCCAGGTGCTGATGCCCGACGGCACCCAGGCCTACACCCGCGACGGCTCCTTCAAGATCGACTCCGAGGGCCGGCTGGTCACCGCCTCCGGCTACCAGGTGCAGCCCTCGATCACCGTCCCGAACGGCGTCACCAGCGTCACCATCTCGCCAGACGGCCTGATCCAGGCCAAGGTCACCGGCCAGGTGGATCCAGTGACGCTCGGCACGCTGCAGGTGGCCGACTTCATCAACCCGGCGGGCCTGCAGCCGCGTGGCCAGAACCTGCTGGTGGAAACCGTCGCCAGCGGCACGCCGCAGGTCGGCAACCCCAACATCGAGGGCCGTGGCGACCTGGTGCAGGGCTCGCTGGAGGGTTCCAACGTCAATGTCGTGGAGGAACTGGTGGGCATGATCGAGACGCAGCGGGCCTACGAGATGAACTCCAAGGCCATCGCCGTCAGCGACCAGATGCTCCAGTACCTCAACAACAACCTGTAGCCAGGGCATGACCATCGCCAGCGGAAGGTTTCCCATGCACCCACGCATCCCCAGGCCCGCCATCGCCGCCGCCATCGCCGCCATTGGCCTGGCGGCCGGCGCCTGCAGCAGCGCCGTCGACCGCCAGCCAGGCGACTACCCGGCGGCCATCGCGCGCACACCGGCGCCACCGGCCGCCGAGGACGGCGCCATCTACCGGCCGACCTCGGCCATCACGCTGTTCGAGGACAACAAGGCGCGGCGTGTCGGTGACACCATCACCGTGCGCCTGGCCGAGCGCACCCAGGCCTCGAAGAGCGCCAGCACGGATGCGAAGAAGAACAGCAAGACCGATACCGGCGCACCGACCCTGCTCGGCACGAACATCACGGCCAACGGCAAGGACATCCTCAGCAACGACTGGGAAACAAGCCAGGAGTTCGCCGGCAAGGGCTCGAGCAGCCAGAGCAACAGCCTCAACGGCAACATCACCGTCACCGTCGCCGAGATCCTGCCCAACGGCAACCTGCTGGTGCGGGGCGAGAAGTGGCTAACGCTGAACCAGGGCGAGGAATACGTGCAGGTCTCCGGCATCGTGCGTCCGGCGGACATCGCCGTGGACAACTCGATCCCCTCCTACAAGGTGGCCGACGCACGCATCACCTACAGCGGCAACGGCGTCGTCCCGGATGCGAACCGCGCGGGGCTGATCTCGCGGTTCTTCATGAAGTTCTGGCCGCTGTGAGGCGTGCCCGGCAGGCTGTACACAGGAGTTCCGACCCCATGAACCCGAAACAGAGCGCACGCTTCGTGCAGACCACCTGGCTGCTGATCGGCATGATGCTGGTCCTGCTGCAGATGGGTGCACAGGCCCGTGCCGAGCGCATCAAGGACATGGCCACGGTGGCCGGCGTGCGCAGCAACCAGCTGATCGGCTACGGCCTGGTGGTCGGCCTCGACGGCACGGGTGACCAGACCACCCAGGCGCCATTCACCACCCAGAGCCTCATCAGCATGCTCGAGCGCCTCGGCGTCACGCTGCCGCCGGGCTCCAACCTGCAGTTGAAGAACATCGCGGCGGTGGTCGTGCACGCCGACCTGCCGCCGTTCGCCAAGCCGGGCCAGACCATCGACATCACCGTGTCCTCGATCGCCAACGCCAAGAGCCTGCGCGGCGGCACGCTGCTGGTCACGGCCCTCAAGGGCCTCGACGGGCAGGTCTACGCCATCGCCCAGGGCAACCTGGCGGTCAGCGGGCTCGGCATCTCGGGCCAGGACGGCTCGAAGATCTCCATCAACGTGCCGAGCGTGGGCACGGTGCCCAATGGCGCGACGGTGGAGCGTGCCGTGCCCACGCAGTTCGCCGGCACCGACCACCTGGTCCTCAATCTCAACCAGCCCGACTTCACCACCGCGGCCCATCTCGCCGACAGCATCAACCGGCTGCTCGGTGCGGGCACGGCCCAGCCCGTGGATCCCACCTCCATCCGCGTGGCCGCCCCGCAGGGCGCGGCCGAGCGCATCTCCTTCATGTCGGCCATCGAGAACCTCGAGGTCACGCCCGGGGATGCGCCAGCACGGGTGATCGTCAACTCCCGCACCGGCACCGTGGTGATCAATTCGCAGGTGCGCGTCACGCCGGCTGCCGTCTCGCACGGCTCGCTGGTGGTGAGCATCACCGAGGATTTCAACGTCAGCCAGCCCCAGCCCTTCGCCGAGCGCGGCGAGACCGTGGTCACGCCGCAGACCAGCATCGACGTCAGCCAGGGCAGCAACCACATGTTCCTGTTCAAGGCCGGCGTCGAGCTCAACGACATCGTCCGGGCGGTGAACGAGGTGGGCGCGGCACCGGGCGATCTGGTGGCCATCCTCCAGGCACTGCGCGCCGCCGGCGCGCTGCGCGCCGAGCTCCTCGTCATCTAGGCGCACGCCTCCATGGCCGGCATCACCGTCAGCCCGGATACCAGCGCGACCAGGGCACCCCGCACCGCCACCGACTTTGCCGGCCTGGCGGAGTTGCGTGCCCAGGCGGGCCGCGATGCCGGCACGGTGACCCCCGAGGTCGCGCGCCAGTTCGAGGCGCTGTTCGTGCAGATGATGCTGCAGAGCATGCGCCAGGCGGGCGATGTCTTCGGTGACGGCAGCGACACCACCTATCGCGACATGTTCGACCAGCAGATCGCCGTGGAGATGACCCGCGGCAGGGGCCTGGGACTTGCCCAGGTGCTGACCCGCCAGCTGGCACCGCCGGCGGATGCGCAGGCGCAGGCCATGCGCGCACCCGACACGCGTGACCAGGTCACGGCGCTGGGCGGGCCGGCCCCCGCGCAACCACCACCGGAGCTGCGGTTGCGGCTGGCGGCACCGGCCCACGAGGAACTGGCCGCGGCGGCCATGCAGCCCTCGCTGGCGCTCCCGGAGGAACCGGGCACGACAGCGCAAGGCGCACAGCCGTCCTGGCAGGACTGGCGCCCGGAATCCACCGAGGCATTCGTCCGCGACCTGCTGCCCCACGCCACCGCCGCCGGCCATGAACTCGGCGTCGATCCGAAGGCGATCATCGCCCAGGCGGCGCTGGAGACCGGCTGGGGCCAGAAGCTGGCACGCGATGCCCGCGGTGTCAGCGGCAACAACCCCTTCAACATCAAGGCCGGCCCGGGCTGGGACGGCGAACGCCTGGCGGTGCGCACGCTGGAGTTCGAGGGTGGCCTGCCCAGACCGAAGCTGGCCGCCTTCCGTGCCTACCCCGACCTGAAAACCGCGTTCGGCGATTATGTCCGGTTCCTGAAGTCCAACCCGCGCTATGCGGAAGCCCTGCGCAACGGCGCGCAGCCCGGGCGCTTCGCGGACTCGCTGCAGTCGGCCGGCTACGCGACCGATCCGGCCTACGCCGACAAGTTACGTTCAATCCTCGGCAGCCGCCGGCTCAACGACATGCTGGGGCAGCTCAAGAATCTGGTGGGGATGCCGACGCCATAGGCGACGGCCGCACCCTGAGAGCCTGACGACGACCGCCACGGATACCACGACATGTCCATCACCAACACCGCGCTGACCGGCCTCATCGCCGCACAACGGGGGCTGGAGGCCACCAGCAACAACGTGGCCAACGCCGGCACCGATGGCTACGTGCGCCGGCGCGTCGTGCAGGTGGAGGGTGTCACCGTCGGCACCGGCCTCACCGCGGACCTCGGCTCGGGCACCCGTGTCGTGGGCGTGGAGCGCATGGTCAACAACTTCCTCACCGAGGCACTGCGCGGCACCACGAGTTCCGGGGAACGCGCCTCGGTGCTGGCCGACATGGCCGCGCGGCTCGACACGCTGCTCGGCAACCCCGATCTCGGCATCCACAACAGCATCCAGGCCTTCTTCAGCCAGGCGGAACTGCTGGCGCGCGACCCGACCTCGGCCAGCAGCCGCCAGCAGCTGCTGGCGCAGGGCGAGTCGCTCGCGCAGCGCTTCGGCCAGCTCGACTCGCAGCTGCGCAGCCTCGACAACGAAGTGAACAGCCGGTTGCAGGATGCCGCCAGCCGCGTCAACAACATGGCGGCACAGCTGGCCGGCATCAATGCCGCCATCGGCCGCGGCGCGTCCGGCAGCAATGATCTGGCCGACCAGCGCGATGCGCTGCTCTCGCAGCTCAGCGCACAGATGGACATCACGGTGATCCCCCAGGCGGACGGCACCACCAACGTCATGGTCGCCAATGGCCAGCCGCTGGTGCTGGGACTCACCAGCGCGAGCCTGGAGCTGGCACCCGATGCCTTCGACCCCACGCGCAGCAGCCTGAACATCCGCTTCGGCAGCGAGTCGCGTGCCATCGGTCCGCAGGTCTCCGGCGGCGCCATGGGCGGACTGCTGTCCTTCCGCAGCGCGGTGCTCGACCCCGCCCGGCGCGACCTCGGCCTGCTGGCCGGCACGCTGGCCGGCAGCTTCAATGCGCAGCACGCGCTCGGCGTGGATGCCAACGGGAACCTGGGTGGCAATTTCTTCACCTCACCGGCGCCGACCGTGCTCCAGGGAGCCGCCAACACCGGCTCCGCCACGGTCAGCGCCAGCATCGCCGACCCGACGGCACTGCAGGCCCGCGACTACGAACTGCGCTTCGACGGCAGCAGCTGGTCGCTGCGCGACGCCGGCAGCGGACAGCTGCTGGGCCTCACGGGTACCGGCACGCCCGGCAACCCGTTCAGCTTCCAGGGTGTCGCCGTGGTGGTGGGTGCAGGTGCGGCCGCCGGCGACCGCTTCCTGGTGCGGCCGGTTGCCGATGCCGCAGGCCGCATGGGCCTCGCCACCAGCGATCCGGCAACGATCGCCGCCGCCGCGCCGGTCGCCGCCTCGCGTGCACTGGCCAATGCCGGCAGCGCCGGCATCGCCATGGCCGGCGTGGGCGACATCACCAACCCGGCGCTGCGCCAGCCGGTGGAGATCCGCTTCGAGTCAGCCGGCACGTTCCGTATCTACGACGCCGGCAACAACGACCTCAGCGGCCCGCTCGCCTACACCAGCGGTGCAGACATCAGCTTCCATGGCTGGACCGCGCGGATCTCCGGAACCGCTGCCGCAGGCGACCGCTTCAGCGTGCGCGCCACCGCAGCCGGCAGCGCCGACAACGGCAACGCCCTGGCGCTGGCCGGCACCGGCACCAGGGGCTACCTCGGCAACGGGCAGGTTTCCGTCGACGCCCTCGCCGCGCGCCTGCTGGCCAGCGTCGGCGCCACGGCCGCCCGCAGCCGGCAGGACAGCGACGTGCAGTCCGCCCTGCAGGACCAGACCCGGCTCGACCTGGAAGCCTCCAGCGGCGTCAACCTCGACGAGGAGGCCGCCAACATGCTGCGCTACCAGCAAGCCTACATGGCCGCCAGCAAGATGATCGGCGTGTCCGACGACCTGTTCCGCACCCTGCTAGGGATCCTGCGCTGACCATGCGTGTCTCAACGAAATCCATCCAGTTCCAGTGGCTGGCCGACGTCTACCGGCGCCAGGCTGCCATGGCCCGCGTGCAGAAGCAGGTCAGCTCGGGCCTGCGCATCAACACCGCGGGCGACGACCCCTCGGGCGCAAGCCAGGTCGTCTCCCTCAAGCAGGGCCTGGCCCGCCTGGACAACTTCCAGGCCAACGGCGAGGCGGCGCGTCGCCGGCTGTCACTGGAGGAAGGCGCTCTCGGCAACGTCCAGGACGCCCTGGTGCGGATGCGCGAACTGGCGGTCGAGGCCGGCGGTGGCGTGCAGACCAGCGACACCCGCAAGGCCATGGCCGCGGAGATCCGCGAACTGCTGGCCGGCCTCGTGGACACGGCCAACAGCCAGGATGGCGAGGGCCACCATCTGTTCGCCGGCACCACCGCGGGCAGCCAGGCGGTGACCGTGGCTGGCGGCGCCGTCCAGTACAACGGTGATGATGGCACGCGGCTGCAGCGCATCGGCGAAGACCGCAGCGTGCGCGAGGGCGATGCCGGCTCCGATGTCTTCTTCCGCATCCGCAACGGCAACGGCACCTTCGCCGTCTCCGCCGGCGCAGGCAACCAGGGCAGCGCCTTCCTCGCCACGACCGGCATCACCGACCGGTCGGCCTGGGTCGCCGATGACTACACGATTGCCTTCACCGGCCCGGGCACCTGGACCGTGACCGATTCGGGCAACGCCACCGTGGCCAGCGGCGGCTGGCAACCCGGCGAGACGATCGCCTTCCGCGGCATCTCCGTGACCATCGATGGCACACCGGTGGCCGGTGACCGCTTCGCCGTCCGTCCCAGCGCCAACACCAGCCTCTTCACCATGGCGGACCGGCTGGCTACCGCGCTGGAGAGCGACAGCATGACACCTGCCGGCCGGGCCTCCTTCCAGACCGCACTCAACTCCGCCCTGCTCGACCTCGACCAGGCCGAACGACACATCGAGGACATCCGCAGCAGCGTGGGTTCGCGCCTGGCGACGCTAGACGAGCAGAAATCCGGCAACGACGAGCTGGCCCTGCAGCTGCAGACCACCCTGTCCAGCGTGCGCGACGTGGACTACCCGAAGGCGATCTCCGACCTCCAGACCCAGCTCACCGGGCTGGAGGCGGCACACCGGGTGTACGCGCAGATGCGCAGCCTGTCGCTGTTCGACCTGCTCTGACACGGGATCAGTCATGCTGCAACACTCGTGCTGAGCCCATCAGCATCGACTGGCGGAGCCGCTACACAGCACGATTCTGTATGGCCGCATTCATCTCGACAAGCAAGGCGTCGATGTCGTCATCTTCGCTGTCATCCAGCAGGATGGCGCCGTCCTCATCCAGCCTGAGCTGCGTAATACCCGGCTGGAGCCGCTCCAACTCATCGAGCATGGCCACGCTCTTCTGATACTCCCGCAACAGACGGCGACTTTGCACCAGCAGTCGCTTCTGCTGCAGCGCCTGGCGAATGGTCATGGCCACTTCTGCAGAGTTGGCTGGCTTCAGGCAGAAGCGATAAATCTCCCCTTCATTGATGGCTCGAATGATGTCGCCCAGACTGGCCTGGCCGGAGAGGATGATCCTGACGGTGTCCGGATACCGCTCCCGGACCTGACTCAGAAACGCCGAGCCACTCATTCCCGGCATCCGCTCGTCGGATACCACGACGTCGATATCCTGCCCAGCCAGGATCTCCAGCGCGTCTGCCGCGCTGTCTGCAGTGTAGATATTCCACGGTTCACCGCGAAAGGACCGCTGCAGCGCCCTCGTCACGTTTGGCTCATCATCGACGAACAATACGCTGGCTCTTCCCATGTCCTCTGCTCCCTGCACAACCCGCTCGCTTAGATCTGTACGCGCACCCGGAAGGGCTCACACACCCCCACGCCAGCAGCCACGCTTCGAAGTCTGATCATCACCGCATTCGTGACTTCATGACCTTGGGGCACGAGACGAATGCCGTTCCTGCTTTTCAGATCCTCATCCAGGGTCATGCCAGGTGCCAATTCCGCAAGACCGATCACGCGCACCACGACCTCGCCGGTAGTGAGACGTGCACCACGAATTGCATCCGCCATCGAGGATGGCAATTCAGGCCAGCTGTCGACCAGCTTCTGCAGTGCCACCTTGGGTGCCAGCCCGGCCGCGATGAGCTGGTCCAGTTCGGTGGCAATACGCAGGATCACGATGCCGAGCTGCGTTGCCTCCCAGCGTGAGGCGACCTGATGCGCATGTCCCAATACCGGTCGCACCATCTGGCCCGCGATGATTTGTGCAACCTGCTCGAGACGCGGGATACCACGGATCAGTTTTGCCCCCAGCTCCGGATGCGAGTGGTACAGATGCTTCTCGTCCGGGTCGAGCTTCGCTCCGGAATAAATTCTGGTCAGAAGGTCAGCTGGCAGGGTTATGCAGCCAACCTGGGACAGCATGGCTGCCAGCTGCAATTGCCAGTCATTTCCCACCTCGAGCGCTTCGGCGATCGCCTCGGCGTAACTCCGGACCCGCTCCGCCCGGCTGTAGGCCACCGGATTGGTCAGGCCCATGACCTCCATGAGCATTTTTACTGCACCGCTCAGTGTCCTTTCCAGCAGCTCACGTTCCGCGTTGATCAGCCGGTATTGCTCGAAGCCCGATTCAATTCCCTTCCATAAGAGCTCTGGAGAGCAGGGCTTGGAAAGGAATCGGAATATCTGGCCTTCATTGACAGCATCGATGGTCGCCTGCAGATCGGACTGTCCGCTCAGGATCATCCGGACCGTATCCGGCGCCAGCTCGCGCACCTGTGCCAACAGTTGCGTACCAGTCATATGCGGCATGCGCATATCCGACACCACGACCGCAAAGGGACCACTGCCCCGGATCAGGCGCAGTGCCTCGTCTCCACTGGTAGCCGTGACCACGTCCGCCCTCCGGCCGACCTGCCGCCGGATTCCATCCAGGACATTCTGCTCGTCATCGACGAACATCACCCTTCCGGTCATGGCGCCGACTCCGGTTCGGCAATACGCAGGCAAGCCTCACGCCATTGCGGCCAGCGGCTAGCCACACCCGACGCAGCCAGATAATCCCGATCCACGTCGAGCAGAGGATCCTCCAGGACACTGGCCTGCGGATGGTCCGCCACCGCCGTCGCCACGTGGACAATGCCAGCCAATCCCCACTCTCCGCTGCTGGCCCTGGCCGGCTCGTGGTGCAGGAGCACAGACTCTACCACCGAATCCGAGAAGCCCCAGGTCCCCAGCAGATAGGCTCCCACTTCGCCATGTGTCGCCTGTACCACTGCCATTTCCGCCTCGGGACGCGACATACGCCGGCTGGTCATCATCTCCTGGATCTCCGCGCTGCTCCCCGGCCTCGCAATTGCAAGTGCCAACTGGCCTATATCATGCAGTACACCGGCCAGAAACGCGTCTTCCTGCGCGTCATGGGTCTCATCATGAGACGCGGCGATTGCCCTCGCGATGCTGCCCGTCAACAGACTATGCCGACGCAGCCGGTGATGATCGAACCCGTCCTGTTCCACCACAGGTGCGTCATTGAACAACCCGTGCTCCAGAACCAGTGTCATGATCGTATCGAGCCCGAGAAAGGAAGCTGCACGTTCAATTCGGCTGATGGGCCGCTGGAGGCCGAAATAGGCCGAATTGACTATCTTGAGGATAGCCGTCGTCATGGCGAGATCCGTACCGAGGATTTCACCAACATGGTCAATGGTCGCTGCCGGGGACTTCAGATAGGTCACCAGTTCCTGATAGACCGCAGGCAGGGCCGGCAATCCTGCCATCCCGCCGACCGCCCGCGCGATTTCTTCGCTGCCGAGGCGTGTCTTGAGCATGATGGCGCGTTCAATCGTCTGCTGCAGGACAATGCGGTCACAAGGCTTTGCCAGGTATTGCTGGGCGACTCCGAACGCCTGCATCACCAGATCCGAATCCGCATGACCCGACAGCACGATTCTTGCCACGCGTGGGTGCCGATTCTTGACCTGGCGCAGAAGTTCCGCCCCGTTCATTCCAGGCATCTTCATGTCCGACACGACGACATCAAACGGCTCTTCACCAAGACGCGCCAACGCCTGCTCGCCTCCTCCCGCCAGCGCAATGTCCCACTGCTGGCGCATTCCGTGCAGCATGCGCCGCATCCCTTCCAGAATACGCGGATCATCGTCGACAAACAGGATTCGTATCACACGATCACCCCTTGTCTGCCAGGTCCCCGTCCGCGATTATCCGCGCCTCGACGGGAAGCCTGATGATGAAGGTGCTCCCCGTGCCGGGCTGCGACTCCACCCTGATGGAGCCCTGATGCTTGCGCACGATCACATCATGGGCGATCGCCAGCCCCTGGCCTGTCCCACAGCCGACCGGTTTGGTTGTGAAGAACGGGTCGAATATCCTGTCCAGATGGTCAGGTCGAATTCCCGCACCGGTGTCGGTAATGCGAATTTCGGCAAGCTGGCCGGCCAAGGCCGTTGTCACGGTAATCCGCCCCTTGTCACGGCCTCCGTCTCCCACGACCTCGGCGATGGCGTGCGCGGCGTTGACCAGCATGTTCAGGATCACCTGGTTGATCTCGCCAATCTGACAGGCGACTGGCGGCAATTGCGGGTCCAGATTGGTGCTGACATCAGCCACATACTTCCATTCGTTGGTTGCCACCGTGATCGTGCTCTGGATCGCGCGGTTGAGATCCGACGGCACCTTTTCCAACGACGGATGCGAAAACTCTTTCATGGCACGCACGATTGTGGCGATCCTCCCGCAACCCTCGATCGACTGGTCGATTGCGCGAGGCAACTCCTCCTGCAGAAACGACAGATCTGTAGTCTGCAGGATCCGCCTGATCTCCGGCTCGCTCGATCCGAGATGAGACAGCCCGCTCATGGCCGTCATCAGACCGCCGAGCTCATCTCGGATGAAATTGAGGTTGTCACCCACGTACTGGGCGGGCGTATTGATTTCATGAGCGATCCCTGCCGCCAGTTGCCCGATTGCCTCCAGCTTGTTGGCCCTTGCGAAATCCCGCTCGCTGATACGCTTCAGAGTGACATCGCGCATGACTGATGTGTAGTGCGTCAGATCGCCATCATCGTCCATGATGGCAGACACACAGGCATCCAGAACTGCGGCGGCTCCAGACGGCAGACGCACGTGGTATGTGCCATGCCACACTTTACTTGTGGCCAGGGTAGTCTGACGGACCACATCACGGCCGGCGGCATCGATGCTGGTCATCAGCTCGTCTGGTCGATGACCCAGGATGTCACACGAACTCAATCCGACAAGGCGTTCGAATGCCGGATTGACATACACCAGTCTTGCCATTTTGTCTTGGATGGTGATCGCGTCGGTGGTGCTTTCGATGGCAGTCAGGAGTCGTTTCGTCTCGGTTTCCGCAGCGTGTTGCGCCCTCCTGTCGCGCAATACCACACTATAGAATTGCTGATCTCCAATGCTCGCCGTGCTGACCACCATCGCCACGGGGACATCTCGCCCATCCTTGCCGAGAATGAGGGTATCCGCCGCCCGGACAACGATGTCCGCCGCAACTACCGATGCCGCATCGATACGCTGCATGAGCTGCGCCCGTCTGGACTCGGACACCAACAGGGTGAATGGCTGCCCCAGCAGCTCACCATGGTCGTAGCCGGTGAGGCGTTCCGCGCTGGGGTTGATACTGATGATTGTTCCATGCACATCAATGACGATGACGCCATCAAGCATGTTGTTGAAGATCGAGTGCAGGCGTGCCTCCGCTTCCGAGGCCTGCCTGCGGGCTGCTTCAACATCGCCAACCTGCTGAAGCAGCTTGGCGCGCGTGGCTGTCAGTATGCGCAACAGGGCCGAAAAGCGACGCGCCAGGACTCCTATTTCATCCCGACGAGCCAGGATGGCTTCATCCAGTGTTTGCCCAGGTACCCAATCGGACACATACCCGATCAGCCGACGCAGGGAAACGGAGAGTTCATTGGCGAATACGGCCGACGCCAGCAAACTCAGCGACAGGATGAGAACCAGGCCAGGCAGCATCCGGACCATGTCCTCATACATGACAGACAGCACGGAATCGAGCCTGCTCGCGAACAGGATGCGTACCGTGGTTCCTGTTCCGTCAAGCACAACACCCTGGAGACTGAGCAGATGGGTATGTCCGTCACGATCCCGCATCCGTGCCTGACGGCGCAGGTCCCGGGTTCCCGCAAATACCTCGCCGAAGCGCGGATACTCCTGTGCGACATTCCAGCGGGTCGGAGAGGCGGGTCGGAATAGATCGTCACCACCTGCGTCGAGAAGTCGGACCGTTCTGCCTGGAATGAGCGATGTGTCGAGACTCCTCCGGAATTCATCCAAATCGAGATCCAGTTCAAGAATGCCGACCTGTTGCCCCCGTGGATTGACCACGGGGGCTGTGATGCGGGCTATATAGCCCGATGCGGTCGGCGTACCGTGCACTGCACGATGTGACGCGATCAGCGCTACCGATTCGGCGCTCGACTCTGGACCAGGCAGCGGTACAAGTCCACCCGGCGGATCCGCGGTAGCCCCGGCAGCCAGCGCCAAGTCGTCAAGCGGATACGGACTGCCCGGATCGCGGCCGACATACAGCAGGACTTCCGGGGACCTTCCGCTCAGGCGCAGCCGCAGGCCAACGCATTCGACTGCCGCTTCAAAGAGCATGGCGGTCACGTCTTCGCGAATCTCCCCCCGCCAGGCTTCCAGCCCCTGGTGAGTTATGGGATCGACACCGCCTGCCGCCGCCGCACGATAGAGGCCCTGCACAGCAGGCATGGCTGCCAGCATCCGCGCATTCATTCGG
>JADYZO010000083.1 GCA_020853135.1 Gammaproteobacteria bacterium | reverse complement strand
CCCCGGGGTCGGCTTCCAGCAGCTGGTAGTCGCTTTCGGGTTCGTAGGGCGGATCGGCGTCCGTCAGCGGCTTCCATTCCGGCCCCATCAGGGCACGCGCATATTTCCCGGTGGAGAGGAAGCTCAGCGCGGCGTTGTCGCGCCGGTTGGCATCCACCACGATCGCCATGGTGATGAAAAAGTCGGCGTAGGCATTCCAGCCCGCGGCCTGGTCCTGGTGCAGCTTGTCGGCACGGCAGCCCGGCAGCTTGTAGTTCACCTTTTCCTTGAACAGCACGGCTGGCTCGCCGAGCAGCGCGGCCAGCGCAGCCATGACCTTCGGCGCCAGCATGAGGCGGGTCATTCCCGGGTTGTGGTCGCCGAGGATGTGCTCCGCCCGCACCAGCAGGCTTTCGCCGGACAGGGGGCTTTCCTCGTAGTAGCAGGCCTCGGCACCCTCCGCTGGCGTGCTGGTGCGCAGGCGATCGAGGTAATCGGCCATCTCCTGTACCGATGCCGGATCGAAGAAGCGGCGGCGGACGCAGTAGCCCCGCTGGTGGAAGTCCTGGATATCCTGCGCTGAGAGTTCCATGGGCTTATTGTCCCTCCTGCAGCCGGGCACCAGCCTAGCGGTAGAAATACCTATTGTCCGCCCTGCCGGCAGGGCGGGCGCCTCTTCCCGCTGCTCAGAAGCGCCAGGAGACGGTGGCGCCGAGCTGGCGCCCGCGTGGCAGGGGGATCGCGAAGCCGCGCGGCGTGCTGCTCGGGCGCGCGCCCTGGTAAGGGTAGGAGGCCAGCGTCTTGTACCGCCCATCGAAGAAGCGGAGGATGTCCACCGGCGTGTCGTCATCGAGCAGGTTCTTCGCCCAGAGAGCCAGTTCCCAGCGCTCGAAGACCAGCCCCGTGCGCAGGCCGACCAGGTTGCGATCCCCAGTCTCGATGAGGTTGTCCTCGGAAGCATAGCGCGAGGACTCGAAGCTCCAGTCGGCGCTGCCGTACCACATGAGGCTTGCCGTCAGCGGGCGCTGGTAGCGCAGCAGCAGCGAGGCCATGTGTTTCGGAACCCGTGGTGAGCGCTGGCCGGCGGCATCGCCGAGGGCCTCGTTTTGCGCCGGGCTGCCGTTGCTGCCGCGCAAGTCGGCGAGCTCCTGGCTGGTCCACTCCTTGATCCTCGAATCGGTCCAGCTGTAGGTGGCACGCAGCGTGAGTCCCTCGGCCAGTTCCGCGCTGGCCTCGGCCTCCAGGCCCCAGACCCGGGTGCGACCGGCATTGGTGAGGATCGAGGCCGTGCCGCCGGTGGGCAGTTCGACCAGTTCGGTGACCTGCTGGTTTTTCACGTCGATCCGGTAACCGGCCAGGGCCAGGGCCAGTCCCTGCTCGGGGAAGCGGGCCTTCAACCCGAGCTCGTAGTTCCAGGCGCTTTCCTCGTCGACGAAGCGGTAGCTCTCGTCCGGCACTTTCGCGTTGAAATCGGGGGGCTTCGTGCCCTTCGAGAGGTTCAGGTAGTAACCGATCGATTCAGCCGGGCGCCAGTCCAGCGTGATGCGGGGTGTGAGATTCTCCGGGACGGCTTCGTAGTGGCCAGCGGCTGCACCCACCGGCAAAGTCCTCACGGTCACGTCATCCTCGGCCCAGCGCAGTTCCAGTCCGGCCGTCCAGTGCTCGCGAAAGTCCCAGGCCAGCGCGCCGAATACCGCGCGGTTCTCCACCTCGTCGCGGTCACGGTCCCAGGCATGTGCCAGCCCGGTGCAGGGGTCGATGCGCTCGCGCCCGGCGATGTTGCGCCTGCCCTTGTAGTAATAGGCACCCAGCGTGAAGCGCAGCGGCTGGCGGGCTGCCGAGGAGACCCGCAGTTCCTGCGAGAGGTCTTCGTACTCGATGTGTTCGCGCAACAGGAAGCTGCCCCGCGGCGGCAGGTTGGGCGGCAGTGTGCTGGTGCAGGTGAAGCTGCGCGGAATGCCTGGATCGTAGCCGGCATAGGAGGTGTCGTAGCCCTGGTCGTAGTCGTCGCGGATGAATCCGCTGAGGCTGGTGAGGGTGTAATCGCCGACCTCCCAGTCCACCTTCAGGCTGCCCAGCCGCCGGTCGAGTTTCACGCCGGCCCCGCCGTTTTTCTCGAGCAGGTCCGTGTAGAGGTTGACCTGCTCCCGGGGCACGGCCTTGCCGACGTAGTACTCGCGCGCGCGCGGTGCAGCGGCCGTCCGGAAGCAGCAGTTGTTCAGCGTCGAGGGCTGCAGGTACATGGGGAAGTGCCCGTCGTCGGTGCCCTGCCAGGCGAGCTTCAGCGTGATGTCGAGGCCCTCGGCCGGCAGGAACAACAGCTTGGCCGAGACCTCGTCGGATTCCTCGCCGCCGATGCGGCTGCCATCGCGCAGGTTGGTCCACTCGCCGCCGTACTCGTGGTGCCCGGCGCCGAGCGCGAAGCGCAGGCGTTCGCCACCGAGCGGGCCGCTGACCCAGCCCGAGACGTCGTAGCTGTCGTGCTGGGCGGCGGTGGCCGACACCCGTCCCTCGAGATTGCGCGCAGGCTCGCGGGTCACGTAGTTCACGGCGCCGACATAGGTGTTGCGCCCGAACTGGGCCGACTGGGGGCCGCGCAGGATCTCCACGCGCTCGAGGTTGTCGAGTTCCGTCGTCAGGAGTGCGGCACCGACGTAGACACCGTCGACGAAGGTGTTGCCGGCATTCGCGTTGGCGACACCGTTGCGCACCGTGGTGACGCCGCGGAAGACCGGCCGGTAGGAGGCCGGCTGGCGCCCTGTGGCGGAATTCAGCGCAAAACCCGGGGTGAAGCGGGCGATGTCGGTGAGGTCCGTGAGGCCGAGCGCCTTGATGTCCTCCCCGGCAAATGCCGTCACTGCGACCGGGACATCGAGGATGTTCTCTTCGCGCTTGCGCGCGGTGACGATGATTTCGGTCACCGGCGCCCACGCGGTGGCCGCAACGGGTACCGAAGCGGCGGCCTGCGCGGCCAGTGCCGCCGCGAGGGATGCGCAGGTGACGAGCAACACGAGGGAGTCCCCAAACCGGGCGCGGGGCGCCATGATGGGCCGCGGGCCCGGCTCATCGCAACTGCGGAAAGTCCTGACCGGCGAGGGCAGGCGTAGAATCCGGGAATCTGTCGGTCCTGGAACCAGGGAGCTGCCATGGAACTCGGAATGATCGGGCTCGGCCGCATGGGCGCCAACATGACGCGGCGCCTG
>JADYZO010000082.1 GCA_020853135.1 Gammaproteobacteria bacterium | reverse complement strand
CCCCGGGGTCGGCTTCCAGCAGCTGGTAGTCGCTTTCGGGTTCGTAGGGCGGATCGGCGTCCGTCAGCGGCTTCCATTCCGGCCCCATCAGGGCACGCGCATATTTCCCGGTGGAGAGGAAGCTCAGGGCGGCGTTGTCGCGCCGGTTGGCATCCACCACGATCGCCATGGTGATGAAAAAGTCGGCGTAGGCATTCCACCCCGCGGCCTGGTCCTGGTGGAGCTTGTCGGCACGGCAGCCCGGCAGCTTGTAGTTCACCTTTTCCTTGAACAGCACCGCCGGCTCCCCGAGCAGGGCCGCCAGCGCATCCATGACCTGCGGCGCCAGCAGCAGGCCGGTCATCTCCGGGTTGTGATCCCCGAGGATGTGCTCGGCCCGCACCAGCAGGCTCTCGCCGGTCAGCGGGCTTTCCTCGTAGTAGCAGGCCTCGGCGCCTTCGCGTGGCGTGCCCGTGCGCAGGCGGTCGAGGTAATCGGACATCTGGCGCACTGCGACGGGGTCGAAGAATGCGCGATGCACACAGTAGCCGCGCTGGCGGAAATCCTGGATATCCTGCGTCATGAGTTCCATCCGCCTATTGTCCATCCTGTGGCCCGCCATCGGCCTAGCTGTAGAAATACCTATTGCCTGCGTTCAGAAGCGCCATGACAGGGTAGCACCGAGCTGGCGTCCGCGTGGCAGGGGGATCGCGAAGCCACGCGGCGTGTTGCTCGGGCGTATGCCCTGATAGGGGTAGGATGCCAGTGTCTTGTAGCGGCCATCGAAGAAACGGAGGATGTCCACCGGCGTGTCGTCATCGAGCAGGTTCTTCGCCCACAGGGCCAGTTCCCAGCGATCGAGGACCAGCCCGGTGCGCAGGCCGACCAGGTGGCGGTCACCGGTCTCGATGAGGTTGTCCTCGGAGGCATAGCGCGAGGACTCGAAGCTCCAGTCGGCGCTGCCGTACCACAGGAGGCTCGCCGTCAGCGGGCGCTGGTAGCGCACCAGCAGCGAGGCCGTGTGCTGCGGTACCCGGGGTGAACGCTGGCCGGCGACGTCGCCCAGGGCCGCGTTTTCCGCCGGACTGCCATCACTGCCGCGCAGGTCGGCCACTTCCTGGCTGGTCCACTCCTCGATCTTCGAGCGGGTCCAGCTGTAGGTGGCCCGCAGCGTGAGGTTGTCGGTCAGCTGCGCGCCGGCCTCGGCTTCCACGCCCCAGACCCGGGTGCGTCCGGCGTTGGTGAGGATCGATGCCGTGCCACCGGCGGGCAGCTCGACCAGCTCGGTGACCTGCTGGTTTTTCACGTCGAGCCGGTAACCGGCCAGCGCCAGGCTCAGCCGCTGCTCCGGGAACAGGGCCTTCATGCCGACCTCGTAGTTCCAGGCGCTCTCCTCGCCCACCGCACGGTAGCGCTCATCGGGAACCCGCGGGTTGAAGTCGGGCGGCTTCGTGCCCTTGGAGACGTTGACGTAGAGGCCGACGGGCTCCGTCGGGCGCCAATCGAGGGTCATGCGCGGCGTGATGTTTTCCGGGGTGGCGGTGTAGCGGGTCGGGCCTGCAGCGACGGGCAGGCTCGTCACGGTCACCTCATCCTCGGCCCAGCGCAGCTCGAGACCTGCGGTCCAGTGATCGAGGAACTCCCAGGCCAGGGCACCGAATATCGCCCGGTTCCCGATCTCGTCGCGGTCGCGGTCCGCGGCCTGCGCCAGTCCGGTGCAGGGATCGATGCGCTCGCGTCCCGCGACGTTGCGCCGGCCCTGGTAATAGTAGGCGCCCAGCGTGAAACGCAGCGGCTGGCTGGCTGCCGTGGAGAGCCGCAGTTCCTGCGAGAGATCGGTGTAACCGATGTGTTCGCGCAGCAGGAAGCTGCCCCGGGGCGGCAGGGCGGGCGGCAGTGGTGTGCTGCAGGTGAAGCTGCGCGGAATGCCCGGGTCGTAGCCGGCGTAGGAGGTGTCGTAACCCTGGTCGTAGTCGTCACTGATGAGGCCGGTGAGGCTGGTGATGGTGTAGCCGCCAACCTCCCAGTCGAGCCTCAGGCTGCCAAGCCGGCGGTCGAGTGCGGTGCCCGCACCGCCGTTCTTCTCGAGGAGGTCCGTGTAGAGATTGACCTCGTCGCGCAGTACCGCCTTGCCGATGTAGTACTCGCGTGCCCGCGGCGCAGCGGCCGTCCGGAAGCAGCAATTGTTCAGCGTCGAAGGCTGCAGGTACATGGGGAAGTGCTCGTCGTCGGTCCCCTGCCAGGCAAGCTTCAGCGTGACCGCCAGGCCCGCGTCCGGCAGGAACAGCAGCTTGGCCGAGACTTCATCGGACGCCTCGCCGCCGATGCTGCTGCCATCGCGCAGGTTGGTCCATTCGCCGCCGTATTCGTGATGCCCGGCACCCAGGGCGAAGCGCAGGCGCTCGCTGCCGAGCGGCCCGCTGATCCGGCCCGAGACGTCGAAACTGTCGTGCTGGGCGACCGTGGTCGTCACCCGCCCCTCGAGCTCCCGCGCGGGTGCGCGGGTCACGTAGTTCACCGCACCGACGTAGGTGTTGCGCCCGAACTGGGCCGCCTGCGGCCCACGCAGGATTTCCACGCGCGCGAGGTCGTCGAGCTCGGTGGTCAGGAGCGCGGCACCGACGTAGACACCGTCGACGAAGGTGTTGCCGGCATTCGCGTTGGCGACACCGTTGCGTACCGTGGTGACGCCGCGGAAGACCGGTCGGTAGGAGGCTGGCTGGCGTCCTGTGGCGGAATTCAGCACGAAGCCCGGGGTGAAGCGGGCGATGTCGGCGAGATCGGTGAGGCCGAGCGACTCGATGTCCCCGGCCGCAAAGGCCGTCACTGCGACCGGAACATCGAGGATGTTCTCTTCGCGCTTGCGCGCGGTGACGACGATTTCCGCCACCGGCGCCCACGCGGTGGCCGCCACGGGTACCGAAGCGGCGGCCTGCGCGGCCAGTGCCGCCGCGAGGGATGCGCAGGTGACGAACAACACGAGGGAGTCCCCAAGCCGGACGCGGGGCGCCATGATGGGCCGCGGGCCGGGCTCATTGCAATGGGGGAAAGTCCTGACCGGCGAGGGCAGGCGTAGAATCCGGGAATCTGTCGGTCCTGGAACCAGGGAGCTGCCATGGAACTCGGAATGATCGGGCTCGGCCGCATGGGCGCCAACATGACGCGGCGCCTG
>JADYZO010000081.1 GCA_020853135.1 Gammaproteobacteria bacterium | reverse complement strand
GTACGCGCGATTACTGTGCCGCCACCTTCGCCGTCTCCTGCTGGATGTAGGCGATGATGTTGGCGCGATCCTGCGGATTCTGGATGCCGACGAAGACCATCTTGTTGCCGGGCAGGAAGTCGCTGGGACGCTGCAGCCACTTGTCGATCTGCTCCACCGTCCAGGTGATGCCCGACTTCGCCACCGCATCGGAATAGCTGTAGCCCGTCACGCTGCCGGCGTGCCGGCCGATCACGCCATGGAGCGTCGGCCCGATCTTGCCGGGCTCGGCCTCCGGCGTGAGGCCGTGGCAGGCGCGACACTGGAAGAACAGGACCTTGCCGCGGTTGAGGTCGGCATTGGCGATCATCGCCGCCAGCTGGGGATCGGCCGGGGGCGAGGGCACCGCGGCCGGGGCTGCTGCTTCGCTGGCCGGCGCCGGCGCCGCGGCAGGCGGGGCTGCAGCCTGCGGTGCGGGCGAGCCGCCGCAGGCCGCCAGGGCCAGGGCCAGGGCCACCATCACGGGACGTGACACGCAATGCTCGGACATGGAATGCTCTCTTTCGCTCAGCTCGACTGGCGCCGCCGCCCGGCGGCACGGTGAATGGCACGGCGGATCCGCGGATAGGTCCCGCAGCGGCAGATGTTGGTGATGGAGCGGTTGATGGCCTCGTCGTCGGGCTGCGGGTTCTGCTCGAGGAACGCCGCCACCGCCATGATCATGCCCGGCTGGCAGTAGCCACACTGGGGCACCTGCTCGTCGACCCAGGCCTGCTGCACCGGGTGCAGCTGCTCCGGGCTGCCGAGGCCCTCGATGGTGGTGACCGACTGGCCTGCCACGCTGGACACCGGCAACACGCAGGAGCGCACCGCACGGCCCTCGACGTGCACCGTGCAGGCGCCGCAGAGCGCCATCCCGCAGCCATACTTGGTGCCGGTGTAGCCCAGCGTATCGCGCAGCACCCAGAGCAGCGGCATCTCGCCGGGCACCTCGGCGCTGACCTCATGGCCATTGAGGCGGAACTTCGGCATGGCCCTAGTCTACCCGTTGCGCCGGCGCAGTTGGAGGTGCGCGGTCAGAGCTGCAACGCGCCGGGGTTCATGATCCCCTGGGGGTCGAGCTCCTGCTTGATCCCGCGGATCGCCCGGGCGGCCTCGGCCTGCCGGCCCTCCATGTAGGGATAGGTCTTGCCGACCTGCATGTGGATGGCACCCACCGAGGCGAATATCTTCCTGATCTCGGCGCGCAGCTCGCGCACCAGCGCCCGCCCGTCCGGGTTGGCCGGATACTGCGGCAGCGTGTCGAGGTATTCCTGCGGCAGGTAGCGCTTGTGGAAGGTGGTGCGGTCGTCCTCCCAGTAGAACACCGGCTCGTAGAGGAAGCCGTGGGTGCTCACCGACATGAACATCGCACCCTTCTCCACCTTGTGTTGCTGCATGCGCGCCGCGTTGTCGGCATGCAGGCGCGCCAGCCTGCCGTGGAACTCGTCCACCTTCGAGAACGGCAGGATGCCGTGCATGGGCACCCAGCGCTCGCCCTGTGGGCCGAGGATCGGATACAGCGGGATGAAGGGCATCGCCCGGAGCACCGTGGGGATGGTGTTGGCCGTCTCCTGGCCATGGCCCTCCATCGCGGCGCGCAGCACGGCGAGCTTGCCGCGGATCTCGCCGCTGGACACGCCTTCCACGGTGTAGTGGGCGGAGTAGTTGTGGCCGGCCAGGAAGCGCTTGCCCGCGGCGGCCATCTTCACCAGCCTGCCCGCGGCCTCCAGCGGGTTGCGCGCACTCTTCGCCACCGCCATGGCCGCGGCAATGGCGTCCTTGCTGCTGGCCTTGCTGAGCTGGCCCTTCTGCAGCCGGGGATCGACGCCGAAATTGTCGGCGACGACGTTCTCGCGGGCCGCCGCGGCCATGCCGGCGGCCATCTGCCCGAAGGTCTCGAAGCCGAAGGAAGCTGCGCCAAAGTGGGGTGGGGTCCTGATCAGCCGCAGGGTGATGCTCGCCTTGATGCCGAGCGCACCCGCATCGCCGCAGAACAGGCCCGTGAGGTCCGGGCCATACCAGCGGAAGAACGGCTTGCCGTTGGCCGCCGCGAAGGCGCCGGTGCGCAGGATCTCGCCATTGGCGAGCACGATCTCGAAGCCGAGGATGGCATCGGCGGAGATGCCATAGCTGCCCGAGCCGAGGCTCGCGCTGTTCTGCGATGCCGAGCCGCCCACCGTGGCCCTGAGGCCGGAGAACGGCCCCCAGAACGGAGTGCGCACACCCCGCGCCTTGAGCGCCTGCCACAGCTCGTTCCAGGTCACGCCGGGCTCCACCGTGACATACATGTCCCCGGTGTTGATCTCCACGATGCGATTGAGCCGCGAGGTGTCCACCAGCAGCGAGCGGGGCGTCACCGGCAGGTAGCCGTCGGTGTAGGAAGCCCCGCCACCCCGCGGCACCAGCGCCACGCCGGCACCCGCCGCCAGCCGCACGATGGCCTGCAGTTCGGCCGTCGAACCCGGCCGCACCACCGCCAGCGGCAGTTCGCGGGAGCTGTAGACATCCATGGCGTAGAACTCGCGGTCCGCAGGGTCGCTGAGCACGTGCTCGCGGCCGATGGCCCGCGCCAGTTCCCCGACGATGTCACCCGGCGGCATGAGGTCTGCGGACATGGGCTTGATCCAGTGAGTGTGGGAATGTGGCATGGACGGGGCGCTGGCCCGCGTCCCGGCCGGCCATGGTAGTGGCACAGGCCCGGAAATTGAAGCCGCGTCACAGTCCCGGGCGTGGCCGCGGAGGGGCGCAGTGTGACCGCCATCAACGCCCCGGTCCGCCGACATAATCCACACTGCACGCGACGCACCGGCGACGGCGCAGCCAGACGCACCGCTTCCAGAGGCCAACCGTGTACCGCGAACACTTCAAGCTGCAGGACCGGCCCTTCATCCACGCACCGGGCGAGCGCCTGTTCCAGGCCAATGCCACGATGACCGAGGCGCTGGGACGCCTGCAGCACGTGCTCACCGCACGCGATGCCGTCGCCCTCGTGACCGGCGGCCCGGGCGTCGGCAAGAGCGCCCTGGTCGAGTACGCGCTCGGCGCCCTCGGCAGCCGCGTGGTACTGGCCCGGGTGGACCTGCGCTACGGCGATCCCGCCGACCTCTGTGCCGCCACCCTCCTCGCCCTGGGCGTGGACCCGCCCGGCAGCCTGCCCGCACAGCACATCGCCGGGCTGCGCGCCGCCATGGGCCGGTTCGCCAGCGAGGGCAAGCGCCTGGTGCTCTGCCTGGACACCGGCAACATCAGCACCGATGTCGCGCGGCAGCTGCTGCGCGTGGCCAACCTGGCAGGCGAACGCGGCTGCCAGCTCAACATCGTGCTCATGGGCCCCCATCCGCTGCACCAGCAGCTCGACGTGCCCGCGCTCATCCAGCTGCGCCAGCGCATCGGCATCCGCCACCGCGTGCGGCCACTGACCCTGGTCGAGACCGACCGCTACATCCGCCACCAGATCGAGGCCGTCGGCGCCGATCCGGCGGCCCTCCTGTCGAGCAACGTGGGCGCGGCGGTCTACTGCTACGTGGCCGGCGTACCAAGGCTCATCAACACCCTGCTCGATGCGGCGCTGAGTGAGGCCTGCCTGCAGGGCGTGCTGCGGCCCGATGGCGGCTTCATCAGGCGCACTGCGGAGGGGCTCGGCTGGAAGCCGCTCACCCCGCCGCAGTCGGCCGGCGAGCCCGTGGCCCGCCCGGCGGGCACCACGGCGCGCCCCGCAGCGGCACGCAACGTCGCGCCGCAGCCCGTGGCCCAGGCCGGCGGTGGGCGCATGGGCAGCGAGCCGGCCGGCGCCCGCGTCACCGCAAAGCCCCGGATGCCCGAGCCGAGCGAATTGACGCTGGCGCTGCGCGCGGGCGGCAATGCCCAGGGCAACACCGTCAGCCTGGCCGGGGACCCGAAATCCCCGACCGCCGCGCTGTTTGGCGCCGGTGAGGCCGCGGCACGCCACGACGAGGCGCCCGCGACCGTGCCCATGGACGAGATCGACGCCAGCGCCACCGGCATGCTGCGCCTGCAGGACCTCGACGAGCGCTTTGCCGAAGCCATCTTCGGCCGGGAGGCCGCGGCCGGCGGCCAGAAGCGCGACTGAGCCTGCGCTGCCTCAGTTCTGCCGCGTGCCGCCGGGCAGCCAGAGCCGCCCGCGATCGGCGCGGATGAGCGCATTGCGCGCCGCCCACTCCTGGCGCGGGTCCTGGGGCACCAGCCACTGCAGCTCGCCGGCGATGCAGGCCGCCACCGGCACCCCGCCACGGAACAGCACGCGGTTGCGCGGGCCGGCGGGCACGCGCGGGCCCGGCGTGATGATCCCGCAGAGGTTCAGCGGGTCGGCAGCCGACACCGCCACCTCGTCATCGGCCCGCTCCTCCCTGCGCATCACGCGCAGCGCCTCCACCGCCTCGGGCAGCGCAAACTGCTCGCCACTGAAGCCGCTGACGAAGCGCCCGCCACGCACCTCGCCACGCGCTTCCAGGCGCCGGCAGGCACGGGCCAGTTCGCGCCAGGGCGGCAGGAGCCCCCCCTCGCGTCCCAGCAGGGCGCGGAACACCACGCCGTAGCGCTGGAGCAGCGCCCAGGCCACCTCGGCCGGTGCCTCGCTGCCCGGGGCCGGAGAGGGCCCGTGCTCCACCAGCGACCACCGGCCGGCAGCATCCACGCTCAGCCCGCCGCCGGGCAACGGCCGGGAAAAGCTCGCGCGCCGGCTGGCCGGCGTGATCAGCGCGCGCAGCCCGGTGAAGTTGTCCGAGGTCACCAGACCCCAGGCCACGAGTTCGCCGAGCGCCTGCTCGGCCTGGGTGCGCAGCAGGCCCGTCATGCGCACCAGGTCGCTGAAGAACACGGCACCACGGCTCGCGAGCCCCGCACGGACCGCCCGCGCCGCGGCGGACAGCGGCAGCCCGTCACCGGCTCCCGTGGCCAGCAGCGGTGACCAGGCCGCCAGCGCCGCCCGGTCCACCAGTGCGATGGGCGTGGCCCTCACCGGGGCCGCCCGGCGCGGGGCCCGCCCGGGTTCGGCGCCGGCGCGCAGCCAGGTGAACTGGCCGCTCGCCAGCACGGCATCGAGGTCGCCGGAGGCATAGCAGGCCACGCGCGCGGGCAGCAGCGCCGCCTCCCAGGCAGCCGCCGGCGCGGCAAACCCCTGCAGGCGGCCCAATGCGCGCCGGACGGCCTCCACCCCTTCGGCCTTGTCGCCGCCCAGCCCGTGCCAGGCAAAGAGGAACCGCATCAGCACCGCCGGGCTGACCGGCTCGACCTGCGCGCGCAGGCGCTGCAGGGTGTGGCGGTGGATGCGCGCCAGCAGGCGCCGGTCGCACCACTCCTCCGCACCACGCGGGGGCGTGCGGTATTGCCCGCGCATCGCCACGCCCTCGGCCTCCAGTGCCAGCAGGGCCATGTTCACCTCGCTGCCCGCCAGGCCGAGCGGTGCAGCCAGCTCTTCGCTGGTCACCGGACCCAGGGCTTCCAGCCGGCCACGCACCAGCTCGCGCAGCGCATCGGCACGCGAACCGGCGAGGCCGCGGCTGCCCGCCAGCACCGGCGCGATGACGGGCAGCAGGGCCGGTCCATCCAGCACGGCCTGCAGCTGGGCCAGCCGTTCGGCGGCCACCCAGAGGCGGCGCCCCGCCGGGGTCACCGCGATGGTGGCGCGCCGCTCGCGTACCAGGCTCTCCAGCATGGCGAGCCAGCGTGGCCCCTTACCCGGCTCCAGGCCCGGCTCCAGGCCCGTCTCCTCCTCGTCGATGAAGCCGGTCAGGACCAGCGCATCGTGCAACTCGTCGGCGTTGCGCGGGTCCGGCCACGCCTCCTGGCAGACCCGCGCGACAGCGGCGGGGTCCAGCTGCGCCAGGTTGCCGGCGTCGGCCGGATCGAGCAGATGGCGCGTGCGCACGGCCTGCGTGCGCCGCTCCTCGGCCGGGGCATCGTCGAGGAAGGCATGGGGACGGGCGAGGAGGATTTCCTGCGCGAGCGGCGAGGGTGTCGTGACGTCCTGCGTGATGATGCGCACCTCGCCGGCGGCAATGCGCGCAAGCAGCCGCTCCAGGCCCGCGATGTCCATCACCTCATGCAGGCAGTCATGCAGGGCCTGGCTGACCAGCGGGTGGTCGGGCACCTGCCGGTCGCCGACGATGTTCTCGGCGCAGGCGATCTGGTCGGGGAACACCAGGGCCAGCAGGTCCTCCGCATCACTGCGCTGGAACTGGGGCGGCAGCCTGCGGCCGTTGCGAAAGCGGCGCACGGCCAGCGCCGTGGTGGCGACCCAGCGCCAGCGGGTGGGGAACATGGGCGCGGTGAGCAGCGCCTGCACCAGCACGGCGCGCACCGTCTCCGCCCGCAGGTAGCCGGCCACCTCGCCGAGCGGGAAGCTGTGCACCGGGCCGAGCGAGATGACGATGCTGTCCTCCAGCGCGGCCGCCTGCAGCTCGTAGTTGAACTTGCGGCAGAAGCGCTTGCGCAGCGCCAGTCCCCAGGCACGATTGATGCGCACCCCCCAGGGCGAATGGATGACGAGGTGGCTGTCGCCGACCTCGTCGAAGAAACGCTCCATGATGATGGTCTCGCGGGTGGGCAGTTCGCCGAGCGCGGCGCGCGATGCCGCCAGGTACTCCACGACCTGCGCGGCTGCCACCGGCGCCAGCGCGAGCTCGCCCGCGAGCCAGGCACGCGCCTCCCCCTCCCCGGCGTCGAGCTGCGCGGCCACCGCACTGCGCAGGCGCGAGACCGCCAGCGACATCTCGTCGCTGCGTCCCGGGGCCTCGCCGAGCCAGAACGGGATGTTGGGCGACTGGCCGTGCGCATCCTCCACGAGCACGCGGCCGCCCTCCACCTTCCTGATCCGGTACGAGGCGTTGCCCAGCTGGAAGACATCGCCCGCCATGCTCTCGAAGGCAAAGTCCTCGTTGACCGTGCCGATCGGCACCTCCCCGGGCAGCAGCACCACATCGCAGTCGAACTGGTCGGGAATGGCGCCACCGTTGGTGATGGCCGTGAGCCGCGCGCCCGCCCGCCCGCGCAGCCGGCCGTTCACCGCATCGTGGTGGAGGTGCAGGCCCTGGCGCCCGCGGCGCGTGCTGAAGCCATCGGCCAGCATCTGCACCACCTGCGCGAAGGTCTCCCGGCCGAGCTCGCGGTAGGGCCACGCACGGCGCATGGTGGCGAAGAGGTCGTCCGTGGCCCACTCGCGGCAGGCCACCTCGGCCACCACCTGCTGGGCCAGCGCGTCGAGCGCCGGGCCCTGCGGGCGGAGGCGGTCGAGTTCCTCGCGGCGCACGGCATCAAGCAGCGCGGCACACTCCACCAGGTCATCGCGCGAGAGCGGGAACAGCCGGCCCTTCGGCACGGCGGCGATGCCATGCCCCGAACGGCCCACCCTCTGCAGGAAGGTGGCGATGGCGCGCGGGCTGCCAATCTGGCAGCAGAGGTCCACATCGCCGATGTCGATGCCCAGTTCCAGCGAGGCGGTGGCCACCAGGGCCCTGAGCCGGCCCGCCTTGAGGCGCTGCTCGGCATCGAGGCGGTGCTCGCGCGCGAGGCTGCCATGGTGCGCAGTGACGGACTGCGGGTCGAGCCGCTCGGCGAGGTGGCGTGCCACCCGCTCGGCGAGGCGGCGCGTGTTGACGAAGATGAGCGTCGAGCGGTGCGCGCGCACAAGCGCGGCCAGGCGGTCGTAGATCTCCGCCCAGACCTCGGCGGCCATCACCGGGGCGAGTGCCGAGCCGGGCAGTTCCAGCTGCAGGTCGCGCTCGCGCACGAACCCGGCGTCCACCACCTCGCAGGGCTCCGCGCGTGCGCCCACGAGGAAGTGCGCCATGGCATCGATGGGCCGCTGGGTCGCGGAGATGCCGATGCGCTGGAGCGGCTGCGCCACCAGCGCCTGCAGCCGCTCCAACGACAGCATCAGGTGGGCGCCGCGCTTGTTGTCGGCCAGCGCGTGCAGCTCATCGATGATCACGGTGCGCACGGTGCCGAGCATCTGCCGCCCGGACTCCGCGGTGAGCAGGATGTAGAGCGACTCGGGCGTGGTGACGAGGATGTGCGGCGGCTGGCGGCGCATGCGCGCGCGCTCGGCGGCCGGCGTGTCACCGGTGCGCACCGCGGCACGGATGCCGAGCGGCCGCAGCACCCGCTCCTGGATCCCGGCCAGCGGCTCCTCGAGGTTCCTGCGGATGTCGTTGGACAGCGCCTTCAGCGGCGAGACGTAGAGCACGCGTGTGGCGTCGGCGAGCGTGCCCTGCTCCGCCTCGCACACGAGCCCGTCGATGGCTGCCAGGAAGGCGGCCAGCGTCTTGCCCGAACCGGTCGGCGCGGCCAGCAGGGCGTGGCGGCCCGGGCGGATGGCGGGCCAGGCGCGCGCCTGCACGGCGGTCGGCCCGCCGAAGCGGTCGGTGAACCATCCGGAGACGGCGGGGTGGAAGTCGCGGATCGTCATGGCCGGCCAGCAGGATTGCCACCTGCCCTTATACGCCCGCTGGCGGGCAGCCGGCTAACAGTTCGTTGAAAAGCGCGCCTGCAATGCGGTGAAACGAGCCTCGAACGTGATCAGGCAAAGTGCTTTGGAGTATTTTGACGCAGTGGCAGCACGTTTTGCGCTCGCGATCCGCCGTTCGGCGCTCAGCGGGCGCACGTCTCCCGTGTCATGCGCTGGCCTCGAACGTGAGCAGCTTCGGCAACCGGCGCAGATTCACGACGGTCGCCGCCAGCGTGAACAGCAAGCCAACGCGATCCAGGCCGCGCAGCTTCACCTGCCGGAGCGTGCCGTGCTGCTT
>JADYZO010000080.1 GCA_020853135.1 Gammaproteobacteria bacterium | reverse complement strand
CTCGGCGTCGATCATCACGTTCGTGGAGGCCAGGGAGACCCCGAGGATCAGCAGCACTGCACCCACCAGGATCATCGACTGGCGCGCCACCTGCGGCAGCCGCCGGAGCGCGACGTCCCGCCTGATGAAGACCTCGGTCAGGACCACATAGGCAGCCGTGACCGCGGCGGCCTCGGAAACCGCGAAAAATCCGCTGTAGATGCCGCCGAGGACGATGACCGGCAGCGGGACATCCAGCCAGCTCTCGCGCAGGGCGGCACCGACCTCGCGCCAGGAGAACTCGCTGAGCGGCACGCGGATGTGGCGGTTCACCCAGAGGCAATAGGCGCCCAGGCCCGCGATCATCACGATGCCGGGCACCACGCCGGCCAGGAACATGTCGTCGATGGATGTCTCGGTGATGACGCCGTAGAGGATCAGCGGCAGCGAAGGAGCAAAGAGCAGCCCAAGGCAGCCGGCCGAGGTGATCAGCCCGAGGCTGAAGTCCTCGCTGTAGCCGGCCTGCGTCAGTGCCGGGTAGAGGGCGGCCCCCAGCGCGATGATGGTGACGCCCGAGCCGCCGGTGAACGCCGTGAACAGCGCACAGGCGGCGATCGACACGATGGCGACGCCGCCGGGCACCCAGCCCATGAGAGCGGTGGTGACGCGCACCAGGCGCGCCGGCGCCCTGCCTTCCGCCAGCACGTAGCCGGCGAAGGTGAACAGCGGGATGGCCAGCAGGATGGGCGTCTCGGCAATGCCGAACACCTCGATGGCAATCGCCGACAGCGGAATGTCCGCCGCGCGGAAACCGGCGATGGCGCCCGCCGCGATGACGGCGAACAGCGGTGCGCCGAGGAGGGTCAGCAGGACCAGCAGTGCCGCGAGCATCAGTGACCCGCCGGTTCCGCGGCGCTGCCACGTGGCGCGCTGAAGCATGCCACCGCGTAGCGGTAGCCCAGCAGCGCGAACGCCACCGGCAGGATGGCCTGGACGGCCCATGCGGGCACCTGTCCCGCAAACAGGCGGTCACCGGCCGCCATGGATCCGGCCAGAAACTGGTATGAGGCCCAGGCCAGCAGGCCGCAGACGCCGGCGGCAAACGCGTTGGTTACCAGCCGCAGCCATGGCGCCCATGCGCGCGGCAGATAGCGCGACAGCGCATCGATGCTGACATGCCGCTGCTCGCGACTGGCGGCAACCGCACCGATCATCGTTGCCCAGAGCACCATGATGCGCAGCGCCTCGTCCGCCCAGGACAGGCCGGATCCCACCAGGTTGCGCATGAGGATCTGCGAGCTGGCGAGGCCAATCATGGCCGCCACCAGGCCCGCCAGCAGCGCGGTCTCGATCCACCTCCCCAGACGGGCGGCCCGGTCCGGCCAGGGCGCGGGGGCCGTCACGGCAAGCGGGCCGCGCCCGTCATCGCCGGCTTCGGCTGCTGGCGGAAGTCGCGCAGGTAGCCATCCATCTGTGCGCGCAGGGCGGGCGTATAGGCTCCCTGCCGGCCGAGGTCCTGGTTGGCCTCTGCCACCGCGGCACGCCACGCACGCAGGTCATCGGGCGCAGCCTCGACGGTCCTGACGCCATTACCCGCCAGGGCCCGCACCGCTGCCGCATCATCGGCCGCCGTCTTCTGGTCCAGCCGCCGGTAGACATCACCCATCACCTTGCGGAATACCGCCTGGTCACCGGCACTGAGGCGCGAGAATGACGCCGCATCCACTGCCATCAGCCCCATGGTGTACATCAGCGGCACGAGGGTCATGTATTTCACCCGCGTGTGCCACTGCAGGGCAATGACGCCCACCGGAGGCGCGGCGACAATGTCCAGCAGCCCCGTCTGCAACCCGGTGAGCACATCGGTCACGGGCAGGACCACGGGGGAGAGCCGCAATGCCTGCATGGCAGCCGCACTCACCCGGTCACCCTCCGGCACCCAGACCTTCTGGCCACGCATGTCGGCCGTGGTGCTCACCGGGCGGTTGGCGAAGATGCGCGCGAAGCCGCCGCCGGCCATCCCGAAAGACACGAAGCCGGCCTCCTCGAGGCCCTTCGCCAGCGTGGCATCCATGCGCTGGCGGACATAGTCCACCTCGGCCTGCGACTCGAAGGTCAGTGGCAGACCGTAGAGGGTGATGTCCGGATACCGCTCGGCCAGACCGTTGGCGGTAAAGGCGCCACCCTGCAGCTGGCCGATGCGGATCTTGCGCAGCACCTGCCGCTCGTTGCCCATGACACCGCCGCCATAGACCTTCAGCGTGACGCGGCCATCGGTCTGGTTGCGGATGTCCGCCGCCGCGGCCCGGATGGCCTGCATCCACTCGGAACCCTCCGGGGCAATGGTGGCGATCTTGAATTCCGCGCCCTGTGCGGCGCCCATCCACACCAGACCCGCCAGCGCGATCCCGACCAGACTCCGCATGATCCCCTCCATCAATCCTCTCCCGGCGGGGCACGATCCGCCATCAGAAATACTCATCCGCCGAAGCCAGCAGCGCCCGGGCCTGGGCCTGGGCCAGCGTGTTGAACAATGTCAGACCCTCGGCACGGGTGGGAGCAGCGAGGACCTCATGCAGCAGGCGGTCGTGCAGTTCGCGGTCGTACACCAGCCGCGCGTAGCTGCGCGCATATTCCACCTTGGCCGCGAGGTCGTGGCCACCGCTCAGCTCGATGGCCTTCTCGAAGTACGCACGGCCCAGCTCCGGATGTCCGCCGAGCGATTCCGGACGCAGCGTATTGAGGATGCCGAGGTACATGTTGACCGCCGCCTGGTTCGGTGCGCCCGGCAGTTCCAGCAGCCGCTGCAGCGCATGCTCCACCCTGGGCAGCCGGGCAATGGCCGCCCAGTCGCCGCTGTGAGTGCGGATGAAGGCCAGCGACCCGACGCAGTAGCTGTAGAGCGCCCCGGCGTCGCCCGGGGGCAACCGGTCGACCACGGCGGCGTAGGCACCGTATTCCAGGTCATCCAGCTGGCAGGCGTGCCGGTCAGCTGCGCACACCGCGCGCGTCCCGTACTCCTGCGCGCGGGCGGCCAGGACCCCGGATCGCACCGGGTCGTCGACGAAGGCGATGCCATAGACCGCATAGAGCTGCGCTGCTGCGCCCAGGTAGCGCGGATTGGCGGGGTCGCTGCGCACCAGTGCGTCGAGCAGGATCAGATAGGCCGGCGTGCCCTCGCGCACCAGTTCGGGGTCGTCCTGGTCGAGGATGGCCTGCGACAGCCCGTCGGCAAAACCCGAAGTCGCCGCCCCGGTGATGGCCGAGCAACCCGCCGCGCCCAGGGCGGAGAAGGCCACTGCCAGCACGAGCAGCAGCCTGCCCGGCCAGCAGCGCACCGGCTGCTGGTCCCGGGTCAGGCCAGGCGGAACCTCGGCCACCCGCTGGGTGTCCCGATCAGACCCGTTCCTTGATGCGGGCCGACTTGCCGCTGCGCTCGCGCAGATAGTAGAGCTTCCCGCGCCGCACGTCGCCGCGCCGCTTGACCTTGATCTCGGCCACGGCCGGGCTGTAGGTCGGGAAGACGCGCTCGACACCCTCGCCATGGGAAATCTTGCGTACCGTGAACGACGAGTTGACGCCCCGGTTGCGCCTGGCGATCACCACGCCCTCGTAGGCCTGCAGGCGCTCGCGATTGCCTTCCTTCACCCGCACCTGTACGACAACCGTGTCACCCGGGGAAAATTCCGGGATCTCCCGTTGCGTGAGTTCAGCTTCCAGCTGTTGCATGATCTTGCTCATAGTCCTTCACCTTCGTCGTGATCCGCAGCCGCCACCGGCTCCGGGTCGTTGAAATTCCTGGCCTGCGCGCGGTGCTCGGCGAGGTACTCACCGAGCAACTGCCGCTCCTCCACCGACAGCACCCGGCGCCGCAGCAGGTCCGGGCGCCGCAGCTGCGTGCGACCCAGCGCCTGCTTCAGCCGCCAGCGGCGAATCGCCTCGTGGTTGCCCTCGAGCAGCACGTCCGGCACGCTGCGGCCATCGCCGAGGACCTCCGGCCGCGTGTAGTGCGGGCAGTCCAGCAGGTCATCGCCGAATGAGTCGGCCTGCGCCGATCCCTCGTCGCCCAGCGCCCCGGGCAGCAGCCTCACCACGGCATCGATCACGGCCAGCGCGGCAAGCTCACCGCCGCTCAGCACGAAGTCGCCCAGCGAGATCTCGCAGTCCGCCTCCGTCTCCAGCAGCCGCTCATCGAAGCCCTCATAGCGCCCGCACACCAGCACCAGGGCACCCCAGCCCGCCATATCGCGCGCCAGGGCCTGGTCGAACCGCCTGCCCTGGGGCCCCAGGAACACCACCCTGGCACCGGCCGGCAACTGCGCCCGGGCGGCACGGATGGCCCCCTGCACGGGCTCCACCTTCAGCACCATGCCCGGCCCGCCCCCGTAGGGGCGGTCATCGACGGTGCGGTGGACATCCTGCGCAAAGTCGCGCGGGTTGATCGCCACCACTTCGGCGAGACCGCGGGTCAGCGCCCGACCACAGACGCCAAACCCCACTCCCGTATCCACCATCTCCGGGAACAGGCTCACCACGCGGACCCGCATCATCACCAGCCCGCAGCCTCAGAAATCCACATCCCACTCGACGTCCATCGTGCGGGCAGCAAGGTCGATGGACCTGACCACCGTACCCGTCAGGAACGGCACCAGCCTGCGCCGCTCACCCTGGATCACCAGGACATCGTTCGCACCGGTTGCCATGATGTCCTGCACGTCACCCAGCACCATCCCGTCGCCGTTGCGCACCCGCAGACCGATGAGGTCCGAGCAGTAGTACTCACCCTGCGCCGCACGGGCAAACCGCGCCCGCGGGACGCTGACCATGGCACCGATCAGGGTGCGTGCCTGGTCACGGTCATCGATCCCCGCCAGCCGGGCCACGATACCCCGCCCATGCACACTGCCATCCAGCACCGCGTACGAACCCTGGTGCCCGTCGCCGAGCAGCCAGGGACCGTAATCCAGGATGTTTCCCGGGGGATCGGTGTACGAATACACCCTGACCCAGCCCTTGACACCGAAAATGCCCGAAATCCGGCCGACCGCCACCAGTGCTTCCGCGGCTCCAGCCGGCTTGTCCACTGGTGGGGCGCCCGGCAGGGACTGCGCGCGATCCACGCCGCTCTCAGGCCGCCGCAGCTCCCGCCGCTGCCTGCTGAGAAGCACGGTAGCCCTCGACGAGGTCAGAGGCCCGCGCCGACAGCTGCGCACCCTGGCTCACCCAGTGATCAAGCCGCGCCAGGTCGATCTTGAGGGCCGCATCACGCCCCGCCGCGATGGGGTTGAAGAACCCCAGGCGCTCGAGGTATCGGCCATCACGGCGATTGCGACGGTCCGTCGCCACGATGTGGTAGAAGGGCCGCTTGGTCGTGCCGCCGCGGCTGAGTCGAATGATCACCATGCTCGCTTGCTTCCTCCGCAAATTGGCGCGCCCGGCCGCCGTTGCACAACGGGGCCAATAGCCGCGCAAACAGTGGATTTTACGGGAATCTTCCGCCGTCTGCACGGCATCTTGCGGGGCCGATCGCCGGTTCAGGCGCCGGGAAAACGCCCGGCACCACCGGGCATGTTACGCAACGCCTTCTGCAGACCACCCTTGGAAAACCGCTTCATCACCTTCTGCATCTGCTCATGCTGCTTCAGCAGGCGGTTGACGTCCGGCACCCCCACGCCCGCGCCGCGCGCGATGCGCTGACGTCGTGACCCATTGATAGTCTTGGGGAAACGCCGCTCGCCCACGGTCATGGAGTTGATGATCGCGATCTGCCGGCGGATCGCCCGCGGATCCATCTGGCCAGCTACCTTGTCAGCGGAAATCCCCCCGGGCAGGGGCAGCTTGGCCAGCAGCCCCTCCAGGCCACCCATGTTCACCATCTGCTCGAGTTGCTCGCGCAGGTCGGCCAGGTCGAAGCCCTTGCCCTTGCCCACCTTGCGGGCCAGCCGCTCCGCCTGTTCCCGGTCCACCTTGCGGCCCAGGTCCTCGACCAGCCCCAGGACATCCCCCATGCCAAGGATGCGCATCGCCATGCGTTCGGGGATGAACGGCTCAAGGGCGGGCAGCTTCTCACCCGTGCCGATGAACTTGATGGGCTGGCCGGTGACGGCGCGGGCCGAGAGCGCAGCGCCGCCCCGGGCATCGCCATCGACCTTCGTCAGGATGATGCCGGTGACGGGCAGGGCCCCGGAGAAGGCGCGGGCTGCGTTCACGGCATCCTGGCCTGCCATGCTGTCGAGGACGAACAGCGTCTCGGCCGGACTGACCAGCCCGTGCAGCTCGCGCAGCTCGGCGAGCAGCTCCTCGTCCAGCCGAGTACGGCCGGCGGTGTCGAGGATGAGCACATCGGCCTGCTCGCGCCGGGCCTGCTCAAGGGCCCGGCGTGCGATATCCGCCGGCCGCTCCTCCGGACTCGCCGCCGCACAACTGACGCCCGCCTGCGCGGCGAGCCGCTCGAGCTGCAGCATGGCTGCCGGACGGCGCGTGTCGAGGCTCACCACCATCGGCCTGCGGCCCATGCGTTCCTTGAGGTGGATCGCCAGCTTGGCGGTGCTCGTGGTCTTGCCACCGCCCTGCAGGCCGACCATCAGGATCGGCACCGGCGGCTGGTGACGCAGGTTGATGCCGACCGCCTCGGTGCCCAGCTGGGTGGCGATCTCCTGCTGGAGGATGGCGATGAAGGCCTGCCCCGGGGTCAGGCTGCGGTTGATCTCGGTGCCGACCGCGCGCTCCTGGACACGGGCGATCAGCTCACGCACGACGGGCAGCGCGACATCTGCCTCGATAAGCGCGCGGCGCACCTCGCGCACCGCCTCCTGGATGTTCTCGTCGGTCAGCCGCCCGCGCCCGCGGACATGGTCGACAACCTGGCGCAGCCGGTCGGTCAGATTGGCAAACAAGCGTGGACTCCCCGAGGGATCGATGGGCCGGGGTTGCCGGCGGATAGCCGCATTTTACTGGCAAATGCCGCCAACGTCTGCGCAGCCAGCCACTGGCGCAAGTGCTTTTCCTTGACACCGGCGCCGGCCATTCGCAACGATGCCCGCCTTCCCCGCACACGAGAATTCCTCAACTTGGGCATCGACATCCCGCCGGGCGCACTGCTGGGCTTCGTGGTCTTCCTGCTGCTCTGCTCCGCGTTCTTCTCCGGAACCGAAACCGCGCTGATGTCGGTCAACCGCTACCGGCTGCGCCACCTGGCCAGCACCGGCCACCGGGGCGCCCGGTTCGCCGAGTCCTTGCTGAAACGGCCAGACCGCCTCATCGGCGTCATCCTGTTCTGCAACAACCTGGTCAACAACGCCCTGGCCGGCGTCGTGACCGTGGCCATGCTGCAACTCGGGGGCCCGGCTGCAGCCGCGATCGGCACGGTCGCCGTCACCGTCGTGGTCCTGATCTTCGGTGAAGTGACCCCGAAGACCTATGCAGCGGTCCGCCCGGAACGCACGGCATTCATCGGGGCCTATTTCTACCATTTCCTGCTGCGGTTCCTGCTGCCGATCAGCTGGTCGGTCGCGCTCATCACGTTTTTCTCCAACGGCATGCTGCGCCTGTTGGGCATGCGCCCGGAGGACAGCGCCGGCCACAACCTCACCATCGAGGAGCTGCGCACGATGCTGGCGGAATCCGGTGCGCTCCTGCCGCGCAAGCGCCACGAGATCATGATGCGCGTGCTGGAACTGGGCGAGATCACCGTCGAGGACATCATGATCCCCCAGAGCGAGGTGGTCGGCATCGACCTCACGGATGACTGGGACCGGATCATCACCACCATCCGCAGCAGCGGCTACACACGCCTGCCGGTCTACCGCGAAGCCATCGACAACGTGGTCGGCCTGCTGCACGTCAAGCGGCTCATCGCGCAGGCGGATTCCACGACGCTGTCGCCCGCGACCCTCGAGACACTGCTGGACGAACCGTATTTCGTGCCCGAAGCCACGCCGCTGAACAAGCAGCTGGTGCAATTCCAGCGCAGCCGCCAGCGTACCGCCTTCGTCGTCGATGAGTACGGCGACATCCAGGGCATTGTCACGCTGGAGGACCTGCTGGAGGAAATCGTCGGCGAGTTCACCAGCGAGCCGGCCGATGCGGGTGCCGGCATCCCGCGTCCTGACGAAACCGCGGGCGGCTATCTCGTCGATGCCAGCGCCAACGTGCGCGTGCTCAACCGCACGATGCACTGGCAGCTGCCGACGGACGGACCGAAGACCCTCAACGGCCTGATCCTCGAGAAGCTCGGGGCCATCCCGCGCCAGGGCACCAGCCTCACGCTCAACGGCTATACCGTGGAAATCCTGCAGACGCGCGGGAACGTGGTGGAGACCGTGCGCGTACGCGCCCCGGCCGGCACCAGTCCGCAGCTTGCGCCGGGAAGCTAGGCCGGCATACCCGGCAGGGACTTCAGCGCATCGACGAGGCGCGTCACGCCGACCGCCTCGATGCCCGGGACCGGCCGGCGTGGCAGGTTGACGCGGGGCACCAGCGCGCGGGCGAAGCCGAGCTTTGCGGCCTCGCGAATCCGCTCTTCCCCAAAGGCCACCGGACGGATTTCACCGCCGAGGCCAACCTCGCCAAAGACCACGGTCTCCCCCGGCAGGGGCACCCCGTGGTGACTCGAGACCACCGCGGCAAGCAGTGCAAGGTCCGCTGCGGTCTCGGTGACGCGGACGCCACCGACCACATTGACGAAGACGTCATCGTCGTGCGTGCGCAGGCCACCGTGCCGGTGCAGGGCGGCGAGGAGGAGCGCCAGGCGGTTCTGGTCCACGCCGACGGCCAGTCGCCGCGAGGGGCCACCCGCCCCGCGATCCGTCAGTGCCTGGACCTCGACCACCAGTGGCCGGGTGCCCTGGTGCAGCACGGTGACCGCGGCTCCGGCCACCCGGTCCCCGGGCGCGGACAGGAAGATCGCCGAGGGATTGCGCACCTCGCGCAGGCCCGCCTCGTTCATGGCGAACACGCCGAGTTCGTTCGCCGCGCCGAAGCGGTTCTTGACCGACCGCAGCAGCCGGTAGCGGCTGGCGGTCTCGTCCTCGAAATACAGGACCGCATCGACCATGTGCTCGAGCATGCGCGGGCCGGCAATGATGCCCTCCTTGGTCACGTGGCCGACCAGGATGATGGCCACTCCTCCGGCCTTGGCCAGCTGGATCAGCCGCGCGGTGCACTCGCGCAGCTGGCTCGGCGACCCCGGAGCGGACTGCACGTCATCGGCAGCCATCGTCTGGATCGAATCGATGATCAGGCAGGCACTGCCGAGCTGCCTCGCCGCATCGATCACGTCATCCACGCCCGTCGTGGCCAGCACGGTAATGGCTGCCGGGTCCAGCCCCAGCCGGCGCGCGCGCAGGGCCACCTGCTCGACCGATTCCTCGCCGCTCACGTAGAGGGCAGGCCGGTCCGCCTGGGCCAGGCCGGCCACCTGCAGCAGGAGCGTCGATTTGCCGAT
>JADYZO010000079.1 GCA_020853135.1 Gammaproteobacteria bacterium | reverse complement strand
GGCGCCTGCCGCGGCCCGATGGGCATGCAGTGGGCACGCATGATGGCCATCCTCGGCGCCATGCAGGGCTTCGGCCGCCCGGGCTCCAATTTCGGCAACCTGCAGTACGGCACCCCGCTCGACTACAACTTCTACTTCCCCGGCTATGCCGAGGGCAGCTTCTCCGGCGACCTGCAGTACAGCGCCAACTCGGCCAACAACTATCAGCGCATGCCGCACATCCTCACCATGAGCTCGGTGCGCCAGGCCATCCCGCGCATGTGGCTGCCCGAGGCGATCACCGAGGGCAAGGCCATGGGCTACCTGACCGATGTGGCCTCGGTGCAGGGCCAGTTCTTTCCTTTCGGTTATCCCTCACCGGGCCACGTGCGTGTGGAGATGCTCTACAAGTACGGCAGCGCCTCCTTCGGCACCATGGTCAACGCCAACCGCTGGGTGAAGATGTACCAGCACGAGAACCTGAAGTTCGTCGTCAACCAGTCGGTTTGGTGGGAGGGCGAAACGCCCTATGCCGACGTCATCCTGCCCGCCTGCACGGTCTTCGAAAAGTGGGACATCGGCGAGTGGTACAACGTTGGCGCCGGCTACGTGCACCACATGTACTCGATGAACAACCACCGGGTGATATCGCTGCAGCACAAGTGCATCGAGCCGCTGGGCGAGTCGAAGTCCGACTACGACATCTTCCTCGCCATCTCCGAACGCCTGGGGCTGGGCTCGGTGTACTCCGAGGGCGGCACCTCGGAGCTCGACTGGTGCCGGCGCGCCTTCGATTCCTCGGACATGGCCAGGCACATCAGCTGGCGGCAGTTCCTGAAGAAGGGCTACTTCGTGGTGCCGGCAGATCCGGAAGCAGCGCGCGCCCCGGTCGCCAACCGCTGGTTCTACGAGGGGCGCAAGAAGGACACGCCCGAGCCCTACCCGCTGCCGTCGGACTACCGGGGCAACTTCCTCGAGGGTCTGCAGACACCATCGGGCAAGTTCGAGTTCGTCGCCACCACGCTCAAGCGCATCGATGACCCGGACCGCCCGCCGCTCAACCAGTACATGCCGGTGTACGAGGATCCGCAGCGGGACAGGGACCTGGCGGAGTTCCCGCTGCAGTTGCTGACCCCGCACTCGCGCTACCCCTTCCACGTCATGGGCGACGACGAGGGCAGCAGCCTGCGCGACATCCGCGAACACCGCGTGCTGGTGGATGGCCACTACTACCTCGTGGCCCGCATCAACCGCCGGGACGCCGAAGCCCGCGGCATCAGGGACGACGACCTGGTGCGGCTGTGGAACCATCGCGGCTCGGTGGTCTGCGCGGCCCAGCTGACCGACCGACTGCACCGGGGCGTCGTCAGCGCCGCCACCGCCTCGGCCGAATACCGTCCGATGGGCGAGCCCGGCAGGTCCACCGACCTCGGCGGCTGCGTGAACCTGCTCAACCCCAGCAAGTCCATCAGCAGGAAGGCGCACGGCATCAAGCCCAACACGACACTGATCCAGGTCGAAAAGTGGACCGGCGTGGACACCTGGAAGCCCGCGGAGGCTGCCAATGACTAAGAAGTGGAACATGATCGTCGACGTCGCGAACTGCGACAACTGCCGCGTCTGTTTCCTGGCGGTCAAGGACGAGCACACCGGCAACGATTTCCCCGGCTATGCCGCCGCCCAGCCCGCGCAGGGCCACAACTGGCTGGAGATCCGGCGCAAGGAGCGCGGCAGCGCGCCCATGGTGGAAGCGCACTTCATGCCGACGATGTGCAACCACTGCGACGATGCGCCCTGCATCAAGGCGGCCCGTGACGGCGCCGTCACCAAGCGCGCGGACGGCATCGTGATCATCGACCCGGTGAAGTCGAAGGGCCAGAAGCAGATCGTCGATTCCTGTCCCTACGGCGCCATCTCCTGGAACGAAGAGAAGCAGATCCCGCAGATCTGGATCTTCGATGCCCACCTGCTCGATTCGGGCTGGACCCAGACCCGCGCCGAGCAGGGCTGCCCGACCGGCGTGTTCCGCTCGGTGAAGGTCGAGGACGCGGAAATGCAGCGCATCCAGGCCGCGGAAGGCCTCGAGGTGCTCAAGCCCGAACTCGGCACGAAGCCGCGGGTCTACTACAGGAACCTGCACCTGTTCACCCGCTGCTTCGTCGGCGGCTCGGTGGTGAAGGTGGTGGATGGCGTCGAGGATTGCGTCGAGGGCGCCACCGTGGTCCTGAAGAGGGGTGGCCAGGAGATCGGCCGCGCCACGACAGACGCGTTCGGCGAGTGGAAGATCGACAGGCTCGAGCCCGGAAGCAGCGGCTACCGGGTCGAGGCCACGGGCGAGGCAGGCCGCTTTGCGCTGGACTTCGACCTCGGCGACGAGAGCCGCTACCTCGGGGTGATGCAGCTCGCGGACCAGGGCTGAAGGCCGGTCAGGCGGGCACCGGGTCGTGACGATGCCGCCGGATGCTGCCCTAGTCTGCGCGCTGACCGCCTGCCTCGGCCCCGACCGGGTCATCACGGACCCGGCCGGGCGCCGCCTGCTCAGCACCGATCTCTACGCGGAAGACGCCACCTGCGAGGTGGCCATCCGCCCGGCCGACACCGCCTCGCTGGCGGCGGCCGTGAAGGCCGCCACCAACGCCGGCTATGTAATCTGCCCGCGCGGTGGCGGCCTTTCCTACACCGGCGGCTACGTGCCCGGCACCACGCGCTCGGTGGTCGTCGACACCCGTGATCTCAGCGGCATCGTCGAACTCGACGCCGGGGACATGACGCTCACGGTACGCGCCGGCACCACCTGGGAGGCCATCGACCAGGCGCTGGCACCGCTGGGCCTGCGCCTGCCCTTCTTCGGCACCTTCTCCGGGCGCATGGCCACCGTGGGCGGCGGACTCTCCGGGGGGGCGGTCTTCCTGGGCACCGCGCGCTACGGTGCCGCCGCGGACCACGTACTGGACCTCGAGGTGGTCTGCGCCGATGGCCGGGTGCTGCGCACCGGGCAGGCGGCGTTGCGCAACGGCAAGCCCTTCTATCGCACCCATGGACCGGACCTGACCGGCCTCTTCCTGCATGACGGCGGCGCGCTCGGCATCAAGACCGAGGCGACCTTCCGGCTGATCGAGCGCCCCACGCACACCGGTTTCCTCTCCTGGGCCTATCCGGACGCCGCGAGCGCGGCTGCCGCGCTGTCCGCCATCGGCCGGGCAGGCAGCGCGGAGGAGGCCTACGTCTTCGATCCCGCGACGACGGCCCGCGGCATGGCGGCGGGCGACCTCGCCAGCGACCTGCGCCGGCTGCGCGGCATCGTCAGCGGACAGGATGGACTGCTGGCGGGCCTCAGGGCCGGCGCGAAGGTCGTGATGGCGGGCAAGCAGCTGGTACCCGACGGCTGGCACTCGTTGCATCTCGCCGCGGCCGGGCGCAGCGCCGCGGCACTGGCGGCGGACCTCGGACACTGCGCCAGCCTGCTCGCGAAATGCGGCGGCCGCGAGATTCCCAATTCCATCCCGATGGGCGTGCGCGCGGCGCCCTTCGACAACCTCAATGGCGTGCTTGGGCCCGGCGGCGAGCGCTGGCTGGCACTCAATGCGAAGGTGCGCCACGGGGATGTCCCGCGGATCGTCGGGCGCTTCGAGACACTCATCACCGGCTACCGCGAGCGCATGGCCGCGGCGCGGGTGACCCACTCCACGTTGTTCACCGCCATGAACACCTCGGCGTTCAGCTTCGAGGCGGTGTACCACTGGCCAGACCGCTGGCTGCCGCTGCACCGCGCGGTGGCTGACCCAGGGTTCCTCTCGCGACTCCCGCCCGATGCACCCAACCCGCAAGGCGCCGCGCTGGTGGCGGAACTGCGCGAGCGCACGCTCGATCTCTACGACGAGCTGGGTGTCGCCTCCAACCAGATCGGTCGCACCTACCGCTATTACGACAACCTCGCACCCGGCACCCGCGCACTGCTGGATGCCCTGAAATCCGAGCTGGACCCGCTGGGCTGCATGAACCCCGGCGTGCTGGCGCCGCGCCGGCGCTGAAGCCGGGCGCTACGGACGCTGGTGCAGCCAGCGGCTATCCGCATCGAGCAATACGGCCATATCCCTGCCGGTCTGCGGCAACTTTTCCGGCGGCAGATCCATGTGGTTCAGCGGTATCTCCTGGACGTACTGCGCGAACACGGGCGCCACAACCTCCAGCGGATACTGCGGGATGCGCCGCCCCTTGCGGAAGGCCGCGATGGGGATCTCGGCCCCGATGATGGCCTCGGTGTTGGCGGGCTCCTCGGCCAGCACCTCGCCCCGCGGCCCCACGATGAGCGAGTGCCCGCCGCCCGCCGCCACGGGGCTGTCGGGCGGGAAGGTGATGTTGGACATGGCCGAATAGAAGTTGTTGAACTGCGCGATCGCCCTCACCTCGAACGGCGAGAACAGCGTCGCGGTGCGGAACATGATCTCCACGCCGCGCATGGCGTAGGCCGCGAACACCAGCGGATCCATCTGCACCGTGCTGACCGCGATGTTGCCGTACTCGGTCTGCAGCACCGGGAACTCGGCCTCCATGCCATAGCGCGCCCGGTAACGGTCGCGCACGCCTTCGATGGTGGTGGTGGGAATCTCGCTCCCCGGGGTCAGGCGCTTGACGTTGCGGGTCTTCCAGTAGCGGGCCACCACCCGGCCCTGGCGGTCGATGACGGCATTGAGGCTGAGGATGTGGCCCGGCCATTCATCATCACGGGCGTAGCTGCCGAAGATGAGGTAGGTGTCACACTCGCGCGCGATCACGCCCAGCGCCTCGGTCTCCGGTCCCGGGATGCGGATGGTGAAGCGCAGCTTCTCCTCACGGCTGCCCTCCGAATAGCCGGTCAGCGGGAACTCGTTGTACAGGAGGAAGTCCGGCTTCTTCCCGGTGCTGCAGGCCTGGCGGGCAAGGCGCAGCATGGTGTCGAGGTTCGTCTTCAGGCCCGCCTCGATGCTGGGTGCCTGCTGGAGGTTCACGACCCCGCTCTGGATCACCTTGACCACGACGACGTCCCTGGCCAGCGGCCTGACCGGGTAGCTGCCGTCCGGGCGGACCAGTTGCGAGGCCGGCCCTGGTCCCGGGGCGCGGGTGGAGGTGCAGGCGCCGATGGCCGCGGCCAGCATCGACAGCAGGGCGACAGGGATGGGGTGGGTCATGATGGCAGCTCCTCGCAGGCACGCCGGCAATGGCGACACGGTATCATGCGCGCCGGATCATCCAGCGGGGAACGGCATGGCCGTCAGCACCTTCGACCTGTTCAGGATCGGCATCGGGCCAAGTTCGTCCCACACCGTCGGCCCGATGCGCGCCGCCGCGCGCTTCGTCGAACGCCGGCTGGACGGGAAGGGCGATCTCGGGCGCACCGCCCGCGTGCACGCGGAGGCCTTCGGCTCGCTGGCCCTCACCGGCATAGGCCACGGCACCGACACCGCCATCCTCATGGGGCTGGAGGGCAATCACCCCGACCAGGTCGATCCGGACATCATCCCGGCGGCAGTGGCCCGCATCCGCGGGGAGAAGCGCCTGCGCCTGCTGGGCCGCCACGAGATCGGCTTTGACGATGGCCGCGACCTCGTGCTCAATCGCAACGAGACACTGCCTTTCCACAGCAACGGCATGCGCTTCACCGCCTTCGATGCGGCTGGCGCGGTGATCACCGCCCGCGAGTATTATTCGGTCGGCGGTGGATTCGTGGTCAGCGAGGATGAAGCGCCACAGGACCACATCGTGGCCGATGCCACCGGGTTGCCCCACCCGTTCCACAGCGGCGCGGAACTGCTGCAGCGCTGTGCCGGGCAGGGCCTGAGCATCGCCGCCCTGATGTTCGCCAACGAGTGCGCCTGGCGTAGCGCCGGCGACATCCACGCCGGATTGCGCCGGCTCTGGACTGCCATGCAGGACTGCGTGGCCCGCGGCATCCGCAACGAAGGCATCCTGCCGGGCGGCCTGCGCGTGGCACGCCGGGCGCCGGCCCTGCACGCCGAGCTCAGCGCGCGGCCTGGAGCGGCGGCACGGGATCCGCTGGCCACGCTGGATTGGGTGAACCTCTTCGCGCTGGCCGTCAACGAGGAGAATGCGGCGGGTGGCCGGGTGGTCACTGCCCCGACCAACGGTGCTGCGGGCATCATCCCCGCCGTGCTGCACTACTACAGCCGCTTCTGCGCGGGAGCCGGCGAACAGGGCGTGTTCGACTTCCTGCTGACCGCCGCAGCGATCGGCATCCTCTACAAGGAAAACGCCTCGCTCTCGGGTGCGGAGGTCGGCTGCCAGGGCGAGGTGGGCGTGGCGTGCTCGATGGCCGCTGCCGGCCTCACGGCCGCACTCGGCGGCACGCCCGGCCAGGTGGAGAACGCGGCCGAGATCGGCATGGAGCACAACCTCGGCCTGACCTGCGACCCGATCGGTGGCCTGGTGCAGATCCCCTGCATCGAGCGCAACACCATGGGCGCGGTGAAGGCCATCAATGCCTCGCGCCTCGCGCTGCGCGGCGATGGCCGGCACAAGGTAAGCCTCGACAAGGTCATCAGTACCATGCGCGATACCGGCCGCGACATGCAGACCAAGTACAAGGAAACGGCACTCGGCGGCCTCGCGGTCAACGTGCCGGAGTGCTGAGGATGCCTTACGGCCGGTCTGCCGATGCCTGACCCGGGAAGCCGCGCCGCGAGATCCCCCGGTAGCGGCCCGCCCCGGTCTGCAGCCAGCCCGTCGCCTGGAGATAGTTCAGGTGGATGTCCTCGTAGCTGACATCCCCGAAGTCCGGATCGCTGTTGGGCAAGGCCCGCGTGCGGATCAGGAAATTGTTGGTTTCCAGGCGGATGCTGCCACCGGCCGCATCGGCAGCACCACCGGGAAGCACCATGCGCAGCCCGTCGATGTCGTGGTGCTTCCAGAACGGGGCGGGGATTCTCTGCAGCGGGGCGGCGCTGCCACGCAGGGCGGCCAGTGTCCGGCACCTCCGGCCCCACATCTCGATGCCGTCGGCCAGTCCTGCATCCCGCAATCCGATGGCCAGGTCCAGGGCGAGCTGGCGGTCAGCCGGAAAGTCCCAGCCCTGGTCGCACGCTTCGGCGTAGAACTCGGTCAGGGCGATGCGGTTGGCGGATTCCGCGGGTGGCCCGAACACGATCTGCCAGCCCGGCCTCCTCCCCGCCCAGGCGGCGGAAAGCAGCAGGAGCGCCAGCAACACGCCGGCCGTACCCACTGCACCAGCCACGGTCACGTGCGCCTCCGTGCCCCGGCCGAACCGGGCCGGCATGCCGCTGCCGCCGTCGTGACAGCAGCGGCATGCGCGCGCCACTCAGCCGGCGTGCAGCGACCTGATGTATTCGGCGACTGCCTGCAGGTCGGTGGGCGACAGCATCGGCCAGGGCGCCATCAGCGGTGAGCCCCCGTGCTTGGCCGCACCGTCGTGGGCAATCGCCTTGATGTCCTCGATGTCACCCTTCGTGCCGTTGCCGTTGACGTCGTACTTGAACAAGCCATCGGCAAAATCGGCCGGCTTCGGGTTGAGGCCGGCAGCCGCCGGACCATCGCCCTTGCCAGCGGTGCCATGGCAGGTGGCACAGTAGGTCATGAACACCTTCTTGCCGGCTGCAAGATCGGCGCCAGCGGCCGGAGCCGCGGGAGCCGCCGTGGTTGCCGGATCCCCGGTGGCGGGAGCCTGCGCCGGAGCAGTGGCTTCTGCCGGTGCGGCGGGTGCCTCGGTTGGCGTTGCGGGCGTCGCTTCCGCCGGCGCCGGCGCAGCCGCCGGGGGAGTGCTTGCAGCCGGCTGGCCCGCGTCCGTGGGTTCCTTCCTGGCGCATCCCTGCATCATGAGCACGGCTGCCAGCGCGACCGGCAGCATCGTGCCAGAAATGGCGAGTCTCATCGTCGTTCTCCTGGTGGTGATGCGTGGCGGGCGAACGCCACGCCACCGCGTCGGAAATTCTGCCTCAGTTTGCCCGCAGCGTACAGGACGACGCGCGTTGCGCGAGCCGGCAGGCCGCCCCGGGGCACCCGCTCAGCCGGTCGGCCTGGCCCGCAGCGCCTCGGCGATGCGATGCAGGAACGCGGCGGCGACCTGCTCCTGGCCGAGATCGTTCAGGTGCCCGCCATCACTCGTGTACTCGGGAACGAGCATCTCGATCTCCCGCCCCGACTTCCTGAACCCGGCGATGCTGCCATCCGGCCGCGTGGCTTCGATACGCGCCACATCGAGCAGACGCCTCCCCGCATAGCGCTCCCGGATGAGGCGGTTGTAGTCATTGCGGCGGATGTTGGCTGCATCCGTCGCAGCCGACATGCCGAGCAGGCGCTGCAACCTGGTCTTCCTGCCAGGGGGCTCGGCCACCAGGGGCATGGTCGTGTACAGGAGCGTGACACCCGGATGTGCAGCCTCGATCTTCTGCATGCCGCCCGCGTAGTGGGCGAACAGGCGGCTCGGCACGCGCTCCTTCGAGTCCTCGTCGAGATCGACATAGCAGAACTTCAGCAACGCCAGGTCATAGCGGGCCTCACCCGGCCCGCCAAGGGCGCCGGCAAAGCTGGCGAGCTTGCCGTCGGGATCGAGATTCTCGCCGACCCTGGCGTGGAACAGGCCTGGCCCGGTCGGGATGGCACCCTGCGCCGTGACCTCCTCGATCCGCAGCGGTATTCCCGCCTCTGCGGCAAGCATGCGAATGCCGTCCACGACGTTGTAGCCAACCGACTGGTGGCCGAAGAAGACCCTTGCCCGGGACAGCGTCCCGAGGTCGGCGCGGACCTGCTCCATCGACACCTGGGCCGTCATTGCGTCCCCGACTCCGGGTTGCCGTGCACAACCGCCAGAACCCAGGAGCGCAGCCATGAGTACCAGTCCGGCAACCATGCCAGGGAAGCGTGCCCGCCCGGGCCGCCGGAGCAACCCATCACCGCGTGCCACTGACACCATGCGCCGCCTCTCCCTGCCCCCCCCGACGGCCGACCGCAACGTCACCGCTCCGCCGCACTACCGCTGGACAATGGCCTCAGACAGCCAGCTCCGGCAGCGGTTCCAACAGGACGGGCTTCAGATGCAGGTAGCGCGTAGTACGACGCTTCGCCTCGATGTCCCGGTAGACGTACGCGGCCTGCTCCTCCCCGATGCCCAGTGCGGCCGCCAGCTGCGCCGGGCTGCAGCCGTGGTTGTGGGCCCAGAGGGCCAGGTCCATCTGCTGGTAGGGCAGCGCGAAGTAGAATTCGTCCTGACCCTGGGCCAGGCTGTAGGTATCGGTGGTGGGCACGGCATTGCAGATGTCGGCCGGCAGCCGCAGGTGGTGCGCCAGCGCGTAGACCTGGCTCTTGTACAGGTGCGCGATGGGCTTCACGTCGGCACTGCCATCACCGTTCTTGACGAAGAACCCCTGGTCGTACTCCAGCCGGTTCGGCGTACCCACCACGGCATAGTTCAGCCGGTCGGCATGGAAGTATTCCACGGTCTTGCGGATGCGCTGCTTGAAGCTGGTTGCCGCGACGATCTGCAGGTACTCCGGGGCGCCGAGGCGCGCCTGCTGCATCTCCCCGCCCGGGGCCTGCACGACAAGCTGGAAGTGGTTCAACCGGCCCTCGGCACCACCGCTGATCACGATCTTGCTCTTCCAGTCGGGCCCATATCCGGGGAATATCCGCCGGATGGCCTCGTCACGCCAGCGGTAGCAACCGATCGCTTCCAGCGTCGGCGCGATGTCGAAGACCTCGTGGCGGATACCCAGGTGCTCGGCGAGCTCACGGCCCCTGGCGGTGCTCGCGCCGGCGGAATCCCGCTCCGGGAGCAGCAGGCCGTAGACGCGCTGCACGCCCACGGCTTGCACGGCCAGCGCCGCGCAAACCGAGCTGTCGATACCGCCGGAAATGGCCACCACGAGCCCGCGGCGTGACAGGTCCTGCGCGAGGATCTCCCGCAGTCGGCTGCGAACCTGGGTGACGACCGCGGCAGCGTCAATCTCGAGAACGCGCGCGTCGAGGATGGCCGGAGGCGTCGGGGTGCCTGGTGGATTCATGCCCGCAGCAAGCCGCTCAGGCAGACCGCTGCCGGGCCTTCACGAACTCGGCGATCCGGCCTACGGAATCGAAATTCTCCGAGATCATTTCCTCGTCCTTGACCTTCAGGTCAAACCGCTCCTCGACGAAGAGGATGATCTCCAGCATGCCGGTGGAGTCGACGATGCCGCGCCCGACGAGCGAATCGGCAAAGCCCAGCGCGGAGGCGTCGTCAGTGAACAGGTAATTTTCCAGGATGTATGCCCGGATGGTTTCGTGCAGTGAGTCGCTCATTCACGTACCGGTTCCACGGTCGGCTGCCAGCAGCTCTAATTTACCCGAAAAATAGCGGCTCCCCGGGGATTTCGCTGCCTATTCCCTCACAATTCCCGATTCCGGCCCGCCGGGCGCACCGTCCTCCCCCCCGGCCGCCGCCTGGGCGGTGCGCTTGCGCCAGCCGACGATCCGCCCGGGATTGCCCGCGACCACGGCATAGGGCGGGATCGACCTGCTCACCACGGCGCAGGCCGAGATGATGGCGCCACGGCCGATCGTGACGCCTGGCATCACGAACACGGCGGCCCCCAGCCACACGTCGTCCTCGATCACGACTTCCTTGCGTTCCCAGCCCTGGAGGAGCCAGGGGCGGTCCGGATCGTCGAACCGGTGGTTCACCGACCAGATCTTCACATCCGGGCCAAGCCCCACCCAGTCACCGATCCGCACGCCCCCGCCGCCGGTGATGAACACGCCCTGCGCGAGGCTGCAGTGCGCGCCGATCGAGATCTTCTCCGGGTTGGTGAGCCGCAGCCCGGCCTGTATCTCGGTTTCGCTGCCCAGTTCGCGCAGGAAGCAGGGCATCAGCAGCGCACGCAAGCGGGTGCCGATGCCCGCCGGAATGGCGCAGATGAACCACAGCAGGGTGATGCGGCATTCGGCCCGCAGGGTCCACCAGGCCTGTCTGATCCTGTTCATGCGCCCTTCATGATCCGGATGCCCGCGGCGCCACGCCGCTGCTGCGGCCGGAATCGAGCGGCGCCACGAAATGATGGTGCAGCAACTGCAACGAGGCGATCAGGGCGATGCCCATCTCGTCACGCTCACCGAGGCCGGGGCCGGGGGCGCCCGCCTTCTGCAGCAGCGCGCTGACCGCCCGGGCATTGGCATAGCCGGTTTCCTGCAGCGCCTCTGGACCCAGGAGATGCGTGGCCAGGCTGTCGTGGCCTGGCGTGAAGCAGGCGGCGATGGGCGCGCGGTAGGGATGCTTCGGCCGCTCGACGATCCTTGGCGGCAGGAGATCCGCAAAGGCACGCTTGAGGATGTATTTCTCCTCCATGACCCGGATCTTGAACCGTGGCGGAATGCGCGCGGCCAGCTCGATCACCCGGTGGTCCAGGAAGGGCACGCGCCCTTCCACCGAGTGTCCCATCATCATCCGGTCACCCTGCGAGTTGAGGAGATAGCCAGACATGAACAGGGCCATCTCCAGGTACTGGGCGCGGCACAGCGGGTGCCAGCGTTCCCGGCCGGTGTCCAGATACGCATCGAGGTCGCCCAGCAGTGCCTCGGGACCCTGCATCCCCGCACGGAAGTCCCCGGAGAACAGCCGCGTGATCTGCGCGGAGTTCCGCCACCGTATCCGGTGCGAGTAGTACGGATCGGCGGTGTTTTCCAGGTCGCCGCGGAAGAACTGGCGCCAGGCGGCCTCCGTGCGGGGGTCCCGGCGCACGTAGCCGTAGAGCCCGGACAACAGCCGCGGGCGCCAGGCGGAATCCGGGTTGCGCGCCCAGAACCGCCGCGCCTTGTCCTCGCGGAAGATGTTGTAGCCACCGAAGACTTCGTCGGCGCCCTCCCCCGTGAGGACGACCTTGATGCCGTTCTCCCGCACGAGACCGGCGAGCCGCAGCATCGCCGAGGGCGCGGTGCGGATCATGGGACGCTCGCTCAGGCGGATGACCTCGGAGAAGGCCGCCCCGACATCCGCCTCGCTCACCTCGATCTGCCGGTGATCGGTGTGCAGGTGTTCAATCATGCAGCGCTGGAATTCCCGCTCGTCGAAGCGGGCGTCGGTGAAGCCGACCGAAAAAGTCAGCAATCCCCGGCGCTGGTGGCGCTGCACGAGGGCGGTGAGGATCGAGGAGTCGAGGCCGCCGCTCAGGTAGGCCGCCACCGGCACGTCCGAGCGCAGCTGCAGCCGCACGGCATCCTGCAGCAGCCCGCGTACGCTGTCCCGCCACCAGGCCAGGGGCCGGTCTTCGTACTCGCCCGCATCCGGGAAGCTGTG